>SKKS01000070.1 GCA_007123625.1 Paracoccaceae bacterium | reverse complement strand
GCGGCGCTGGCGGGTCTGCCGGTGTCCGGGCGCGCCGACATCGAAACCGGCGCCGGCGATGACGCGGCGGTGCTGCGGGTGGGCGGCGCGCGGCAGGTCATCGCCACCGATCATCTGCGCGCGATCACCGAGGATCCGTACGTCATGGCGCGCATCGCCGCCGTGCACGCGCTGGGCGATATCTGGGCCATGGGCGCCGCGCCGCAGGCGGTGCTGGTCAGTGTTACAATGCCGCGCATGGGTGTGGCGCTGCAAACGCGCACATTGACCGAGGTTGTCGCAGGCGTTCAGGCGGTCGCGGGTCCTGCGGGTGCAGCCATCGTCGGCGGACACAGTGCCATGGGCTCCGAAATGGTCCTGGGCCTGAGCGTGACCGGGATGGTGGGCGACCGGGTTCTGACCAAGGCGGGCGCGCGGCCCGGTGATGCGCTGATCCTGACCAAGCCGCTGGGCAGCGGGATCGTCATGGCCGCCGAAATGGCGCTGCAGGCCGAAGGCCGCGACGTCGCCGCCGCGCTGGCCATGATGATGCAGCCGCAGGCCGAGGCCGCGCGGATCCTTGCCTCCCATGCGCACGCCATGACCGATGTGACGGGGTTCGGGCTGGCGGGGCATCTGTGGGAAATGCTGGTGGCGTCGGACGGGTGCGCCGCGCGGCTGCAGGCCGGGGCGTTGCCCGCGCTGCCGGGCGCGCAGGCGCTGGCGCGTGCCGGGCATGGATCTGTGCTGGCGGCCGAGAACCGTGCGGCGCTGGCCGGACGGTGCACGGCGGCGCCCGAGACCGAGGTGCTTCTGTTCGACCCACAGACCGCCGGCGGTCTGTTGGCGGCGCTGCCCGCCGACCGTGCCGAAGGGGCCTGCGCCGCCCTGCGGGCGGCAGGGTTCACGCAGCCGGCGATCATCGGCGCGCTGGAGGCCGGGGCGCCGCGGATCGACTGCGCCTGAGCGCTCTTGATCGCGGCCCAGAATCGCGCGATTGACACCGCATCGGCGCTTCGCCACAACCGTAGGACGGGCAGGGGCAGGCAGGGCAGCGAAATGCTGGTGTTCATCGAAAAGCGGCTGGTCCTGCTGGCCACGCCCAAGGCGGGCAGCACTGCGCTGCACATGGTTCTGGCGCCGCATGCCGACATGGTGTTTCGAAACATGCCGCAGGTCAAGCATATGGGACTGCAGCGCTACATGCGCTTCGTCGTGCCGATGCTGGCGCAGTTCTCGGACGCGCCGCTGGAAACCTGCGCCCTCATCCGCGAGCCCGTGGCCTGGTTGGGCAGCTGGTATCGCTATCGCAGCCGACCCGAGTTGAACGGAACCCCGCGCAGCACGCGCGGCATGGATTTCGAAAGCTTCGTGCAGGACTATCTGCGCCGACCATCGCCCGCGCATGCGGCGGTCGGGGCGCAGGGACGTTTCCTGACCGGTCCAAAGGGCGAAGGCGTGGTGGACGTGCTGTTCCGCCATGAAGCGATGCCCGCCTTCGTGGACTGGCTGAGTGCGCGGCTGGACCTGCCCATCGAATTGCCGGTGGTCAACCGCTCGCCCGATGGCGCGCTGGATCTGTCGCAGGAGACTCGCGCGCGGCTGCATCAGGAGCGCCCGCGGTGTTTCGCGTTGCACGCAGCCGCGCGGGGGTAACCGTAGCCGTGCGGGTAAGGCTACGTTCACCGATGCCCTCGGGAAAACGGTCCACATACCGGAGAAAATTATCGGGCAATACGCCGCAGATTTCGGTTTTGTGCCGCAATTTTGCCCCTGCGCGTGCGCTGTTTCGCCGTCCTTGATCGGCGGTGGAACGCAGCGGAAAGGGCGATGACAATGAACTGCTACGGAGCTGTCAGGGGCGGCGTCCCCAAATTCGGATGGAAGGGCGCGGGCGCGGCGCGGATGTTGGCGCTGGTCGTGGCTGTGATGCTGGCATCACTGGCGAAGGCGCCCATGGCGCTGGCCTGCACGCAGCCAGTTGCGCCCGGGATGAGCCGCGCCATGGTGGATCTGGTCAATGCCGAACGGCGCAGTCGCGGATTGGCACCGATGCGGCACGATCCGCAACTGGATGCGCTGGCGCAGGCTCATGCCTGCGACATGGTGCGCCACGGGTTCTTTGGCCATGTGGGTTCGGGCAACCGCGATTTCGCGCAGCGGGTTTCGGCGACCGGGCGGCGCGGGTGCATCATGTCCGAGAACCTGGCGATGGGGGTGCGAACCCCGCGCGATGCGCACCGGGCCTGGATGGGGTCGGCAGGACATCGCAGCAATATCCTGCACCCCGGTCATGCAGCCATCGGATTGGGTGTGGCGACGCCACGTACCGGACGTGGGATGCGTTGGGTAACGGTGTTTTCAGGGCAGTGCTGATGGTTCGCGGAGTTGCGTTGGTGCGCCCGGAACCGTTGCGGGCGCGTGCGGTCTGACCGGTTCTCCCGCCCCCTTGTTCCGCGCGCGATGCGCGCCTCTAGGGGGTGGGCCGGGCAGCGCGGCTGCGCCGCGCTGCGGCCGGGCCCGGTCCGGGGGCCAGTGCGTCCATTACAAAGGGATATGGCGCGACGGCAGGGCGCTTTCGCAAAGTTGCCGGGCAGGGCGGCAGTTATCCGCGTCGTGGCGCAGCCCAGGTTGCCTGCCTGCGATCAGAGAAGCTGCGCCAGTGTAACCAGCGCGCCGCCCAATGCCAGTGCCGCAAGCCCCAGCAGGCGGCGGACCTCGACCGGCATCTGAGCGATCACGCGCAGCAATTCGTCGATACGCGAAGGGGCCAGTGCGAACACCAGCCCCTCGACGATAAGGACCAGCCCGAGGGCGAGCAGGATGATGTCCATGCGCGGGCTCCCTCGGGGAGGGTTGAGGTCAGTTGCCGATCATCTCTTCCAGTTCGCGGACGATGTCGGGCTCCTCGCCGGTGGCGTCTTCGCGTGCCGGGGCGTCTGGCTGGACGATTGCCCCCGCCTCGGCCGCTTCACGCAGCGCGGCAGCCAGTTCGGAGGTCAACCCGTCGCCCCGCAGGAAGGCGAAGAACTCGCTGTCCGGACGCAGGACCATGGTCGCATTCTCGCCCGTGAGTGCCCGCTCGTAGGATTGTAGCGAGCGTGAGAACGCGAAGAACTCGGGGTCGAGGTTGAACGCTTCGGCATAGACCCGGTTGCGTTCGGCATCGGCCTCACCGCGGATGATCTCGCCTTCGCGCCGGGCCGAGGACACCAGTTCGACCACTGTCCGGTCGGCTAGTGCGCGCACCCGCTGCGCAGCTTCGTTCCCGCGGGCGATTTCGTCGGCGGCTTCTCGCTCCCGCTCGGCGCGCATCCGGGCGAAGGTCGCCGCCAGGTTCTGTTCGGGCAGGTCGGTGCGGGTCAGACGCACGTCGATCACATCGACCCCGAGCGTCAGGGCCTCGCGCCGGGCCAGGTCACGGATGCGGTTCATCAGGGTGGTGCGGTCCTCGGACAGCACGGCCCCTGATGGCACGGCGCCCAGAACCTCGCGGATGGCGGCGTTCATGATCCGCTCCATCCGGCCCTGTGCGGCGCGGATGCCTTCGACGCCCACAGCCTCGCGGAAGCGGCGCACATCGATGATCCGCCAGCGCATGAACGCGTCGACCACCAGACGCCGGTCATCAAGCGGCGTGATTTCCAGCGGCTGCGTGCGCAGGCCCAGGATACGGGCATCGTAGCGCACCACCTCCTGAATGAAGGGGATCTTGAAGTTCAGGCCAGGCTCGTTGATTTCCTGCCGGACCTGCCCGAACTGCAGCACAAGTACGTTCTCGCGTTCATCGACCACGAACAGCGCGGACAGCGCCACGAAAGCCGCAACCACCAGAACGGGGATAAAGAATCCGATTTTCCGCATCAGTCGACACTCCTCGGAAGCTGGCGCTGCAACTGGTCAAGCGGCAGGTAGGGCAGCACGCCGGTCCCATTTCCGCCTTCGCCTGTGACATTGTCCAGGATGGTCAGGCTCATGTCGCCCAGAACCCGCTCCATGGTTTCAAGATACATCCGCTTGCGCGTCACCTCGGGGGCGTTGACGTACTCGGAGTAGACCGAGATGAAGCGGCTGGCTTCGCCTTCGGCGTTGTTGATCACCTCGGCGCGATAGGCTTCGGCCTGTTCTCCGACCTGCGCCGCCTCGCCGCGGGCTGCGGCCAGGACGCGGTTGGCATAGGCATCTGCCTGCCGTTCCAGTCGGTCACGCTCCTGCCGGGCGGCCTGAACCTCGCGGAAGCTGTCGATGACTTCGCGCGGAGGGTCTGCCTTGTCGAAGTTCACCCGGATGATGTTGATCCCGGATTCGTAGCTGTCCAGCGTCGACTGCGCAGCCGAACGCAGATCGGCTGCAATGGAGCCCCGGTCACGGTTCAGAATCGGCGACAGTTCCGAACGCGCGATGATGTCGCGCATGGCAGATTCGGCGACCGCGCGGACGGTTTCGCGTGGGTCGGCCAGGTTGAAAAGGAACCGGGCCGGGTCTGTGACGTTCCATACTACCTGAAACTCGATATCGACCACGGCTTCGTCGCGGGTCAGCATCAAGCCCTGATCCAGCGGACCGGTGCCGGTGCCGACTTCGGTCACACGCTCGGTCGTGACCTGCACGAGTTCGTGTGTAACGACCGGCCAGGGGGCAAAGTTAAGCCCCGGTGCACCCGTGCGGTAGTACTGGCCGAACATGAGTTCGACCGAACGCTCTTCGGGTTTGACCGTGTAGACCGATGCGAACAGCCACAAAAGCCCAAGGGCGAGCACACCCAGCAGCATGCCGCGGCGGGAAAAACCCGGGCCGCCTGCACCGCCGCGTCCGCCGCCATTGCCGCCACGTCCGCCCATGAGCACCCTCAGCTGCTCCTGGCCCTTCTTCACGATTTCGTCGATTTCGGGGATGCCCTGCCCTTGATCGCCGGGGCCACGCCCGCCACCACCGCCAGAGCCGCGCGGTCCGCCGCCGCCGCGGTTTCCGCCCCCTCCCCAGGGTCCGCCGTTGTTTCCTGACATTCGGTCCAATCCTTACATTTGTCGGTTCGGGATGATTAAGTGTAACTTGGATAGCGCCCGAGCGAAATCAAGTTGACTTCGATGTGACCTCAACTGGATCGCACCGGATTGCGCATTGTGACCAGCTCTTCGGCCATGGTCGGATGCACGGCCATCGTGCGGTCGAAATCGGCCTTGGTGGCGCCCATGCCGATGGCCACTGCAGCAAGCTGGATCATCTCTCCGGCGTGATCGCCGACGATATGGCAGCCCAGCACGCGGTCGGTTTTCTGCGACACCACCAGCTTCATCATGACCCGTTCGTTGCGCCCTGCAAACAGGCTGTGCATGGGGCGAAATGCCGCGCAGAAGACATGGATCGGCTCGCGGTCGCGGGCCTCTTCCTCGCTCAGGCCGATGGTGCCCAGCTCGGGCTGCGTAAAGACAGCGCTGGCGATCAGGCTGTGATCGACGGCACGCGGGGTCGCGCCAAAGACCGTATCGGCGAAGGCATGACCTTCGCGGATGGCCACTGGCGTGAGGTTCACGCGATCGGTCACGTCCCCTACGGCAAAGACCGACGGAATCGCGGTCTGGCTATAGTCGTCGACAGGGATGGCGCCATTGCGCTTCAGCTCAAGCCCCAGATCGCCCAGCCCCAGGCCATCGCTGTTGGGCGCCCGACCGGTTGCGAACATCACTGCGTCATAACTGGCGTCATGCCCTGTGCTGGCCTTGACCCAGGTGCCGCCGTCACGGGGCTCCATGTCGACGATGTCGGTGCCAAGATGCAGGTCCACGCCATCGGCCTGCATCTGGTCCGCGATATGGCCGCGCGCTTCGTCATCGAAGCCGCGCAGGATCTGTGCGCCACGATAGAACTGCGTGACCTTCACGCCCAGTCCGTTCAGGATGCAGGCGAATTCGCTGGCGATGTACCCGCCGCCGACGATCAGGATACTTTCGGGCAGCTGCTCAAGCTGGAAAACCTCGTTCGAGGTCAGGCACCCCATCTCCTCCCACTTCGCAGGAACAAAAGGCCGCCCACCGGTGGCGATCAGGATATGCTTCGCCGTCACCGAGCGCCCTTCCCCCAGCGCGACCGTATGCGGGTCGGCGAGTGTGGCGCGCGCGTTGAAGATCGTGACCCCGGCCTTCTCCAGGTTGCTGCGATAGATCCCTTCCAGCCGCGCAAGCTCGGCGTCCAGCGCGCTGCGGAACCGCGGCCAGTCGAAGGCGCCGATCTGCGCGTCCCATCCATAGGCCTGCGCATCGGCCACCGCGCCCGGGAATTCCGAGGCGAAGACCATCAGCTTCTTCGGCACGCAGCCGCGGATCACACAGGTGCCGCCCATGCGATACTCTTCGGCAAGCGCGACCTTTGCGCCGTGGTCGGCGGCTGCGATCCGCGCGGCGCGCACACCCCCCGAGCCGCCACCGATCACGAACAGATCATAGTCGAATGCCATTGAGTCAGATGTCCCTGAATGCGTTGTCGCCGACAGCGATGTCCACGGTTTCGGTGCTGATCTTGCCGGTGCTCATGTCGCGCCGCTCCACGCGGCCATCGGGGAAGCCGATCAGAACGGTGTCGCAGATGTCGATGAACAGCCCGTTTTCGACCACGCCCGGCACCTGGTTCAGCACCAGCGACAACTGCCGCGCATTGCCGATCCGTTCCAGCGCCAGATCAAGAATGTAATTGCCTTCGTCGGTTGCATAAGGCCGGTCACCGTCCATGCGCAGGCTGGTGCGGGTGCCCATGACATCAAGCGTGGCCAGAACTTCTTCGATCAACGCGCGCGAGGCGGTCCAGCCAAAGGGGATCACTTCGACCGGAAGGGGAAAGGCGCCCAGATGATGCACTTCCTTGGCTGCGTCGGAGATCACAACCATCTGGTCCGACGCGGTGGCCACGATCTTTTCCTGCAGAAGCGCGCCACCGCCGCCCTTGATCAGGGCCAGATCGCGGTCGAATTCATCTGCACCGTCGATGGTCATGTCCAGCCAGCGGGCTTCGTCCAGCGAGACGACCTCAACCCCTACGGACCGCGCAAGCTCTGCCGTCCGGGCCGAGGTCGGCACCCCGGTGATGCGCAGCCCGTCCTCGCGGACACGGTGGCCCAGCCGCCGCACCATCCACGCGGCGGTCGATCCGGTGCCCAGCCCCACGCGCATGCCGTCTTCGACCAGGTCGGCCGCGCAAACGGCGGCGGCGTACTTGGCCCGGTCCACGGGGGAAAGCTGATCGGTCATGGCTGGTCTCCGCGTCTTTGTTGGGCGCGTTATAGGGACAATGACCCGCTGTTGCGAGGGCGAATCGGCCTGCAGCGGGGCGCAATCGCGGTGCGCGCGCCCGTTTCGGAGCTTCGGGAATGCGCGTCAGGTATAGGCGATGAACAGCAGCACGCCGCCCAGAATCAGGCGATAGATCACATATGGTGTGAAGCTTACGCTGCGCAGCAGCCGCATCATGAACACCAGCGCCGCCCATGCCGCAAAGAATGATATCACTGCCGCGATCGCCCCGTTGCGCGCTGCCTGCCAGTCGGCGACCCGGACGACATCAATCCCCATCAGCGCCCCCGAGGCGATGATGGTCGGGATGGACATGAGCATGGCGACCTTGGCTGCGCCGTGGCGGCTGTATCCCATCGCGCGCATGCCCGAAATGCACGCCCCCGACCGCGAGGTGCCCGGAATCAACGACACCGCCTGCCATAGCCCGACGATCAGCGCGTGCTTCAGGCTCCAGTCCGTAGCGTTGCGCGTGGTCTTGCCAAAGCGGTCGGTCAGATACAGCACGATCCCGAAGATGATCATCATCCATCCGATGACGGCGATGTTGCGCAGCAGCGCCATCAGTCCAAGAAGGTGAAAGATCAGCCCCAAGATCACCACCGGAACGGTGGCAATGGTCAGGCACAGCGCCAGCCACGCGCCCTGGTTGTCGATTTTCATCCGCACCATGTCGGGCAGGCCGCGGATCGCCAGCGCTACATCTGCCCTGAAGTACCAGCACACCGCGAACAATGTGCCGACATGCACCGCCACATCGATCACCAGCCCCTGATCCTCGAGCGAGGTCAGCGCGGGCAGCAGGATCAGATGCCCCGAGGACGACACCGGCAGGAATTCGGTGATGCCCTGGATCAGGGCGAGCAGGAAGATGTGGAAAAGTCCCATGGGGCAGGCTCCGGGTTTTTCGGTACCATACCGCAGGTGTTCACGGTTGAAAGTCGATACTTAGGTCAGCTTTGCTGTCATAAAAATCGCCTGATCGCGTGTTTTTTGTCGACTTGAGCGTCAGAAAGGCATAATTAGGTCAGCGCATTTGCCTTTTATTTCGTTTTGGCCCGCTGTAGAACGCGCTCTCGGAGTCAGGAGGACCCAGCATGTCGCAAAATCCGATGCTACGTTTCGTGACGGTCGGCAAGGAAATGCCATCAAAGCGCCCGCCCGAGGTCCGGACCGAGGATTTTCAGGAAATCTATGGCCAGTACCTTACCGACAAGGCCGAGGAGCAGGCCGGGCGCTGCAGCCAGTGCGGCGTGCCCTATTGCCAGACCCATTGCCCGCTGCACAACAATATCCCCGACTGGTTGATGCTGACCGCGCAGGGCCGGTTGGAAGAGGCTTATGAGATCAGCCAGGCCACCAACACTTTCCCCGAGATCTGCGGCCGCATCTGCCCGCAGGACCGACTGTGCGAAGGCAATTGCGTGATCGAGCAGGCGGGGCACGGTACCGTGACCATTGGCGCTGTTGAAAAATACATCACCGACACCGCGTTCGAAAAGGGCTGGGTCAAGCCGATCCGCCCTACGAAGGAGCGCGCCGAGTCGGTGGGGATCATCGGCGCGGGCCCCGGTGGGCTGGCTGCCGCTGACCGGCTGCGCCGCGCGGGCGTGCAGGTCACCGTCTATGACCGCTATGACCGCGCGGGCGGGCTGATGACCTATGGCATTCCCGGCTTCAAGCTGGAAAAGCCCATCGTGATGCAGCGGATCGAGCAACTGGCCGATGGCGGTG
>SKKS01000323.1 GCA_007123625.1 Paracoccaceae bacterium | reverse complement strand
TCGCCCGGCCTACCCTGAAAGCGCACAGTGGGCGGAATGATGAACGCGACTCCCGCCGCGCGCAGGCGCTCCGCCAGCGCGTGGAAGTGCGTCATCTCCAGCACCGGGCCGAAATGGGGCATCGGAACGGTGTGTTCGCCCACCTGACCCGAGGGACCGGTATCGAAAGGTGCGCCCAGGTGCAGCGAAAGCTGGTGGCCAAAGAAGTCGAAATCCACCCAGGCGTTGGTGCTGCGTCCTTCGGTACAGCCCAGCACACCACCGTAGAAGGCGCGCGCTTTGTCCAGATCGTCGACATGACAGGCAAGGTGGAACGGAAGGGTCATGGCGTCGCACTTTCGTCCTGTTGGGCGTTGCTGTCCCGGAAGTGTCGCATCGGGCGGAGGAATTCAAGGGGAACTGCGTTTGCGGCACTGCGGGTGCAGGTGTGGCGAACCCGCGTGAAGTTGCGGACAGCGCCCGTGGCGCGGCCGGTAATCTCGGGTTTTCCCCCGCTCGGAAAGCGACTAACCTGCGCGCCGGGGGCCTGCGCAGGGCCCCGATCACGGACGACGGGGCAGAGCACGGCGTGAGCAGGCTAGACAGATACGTGTTTCTCCAGCTTCTCGGGGTGTTCGCGTTCTTTGCGCTGGTGCTGGTGTCGGTCTATTGGGTCAACCGGGCGGTGCGGCTGTTCGACCAGCTTGTGGGCGGCGGACAGACGCTCCTGGTGTTTCTGGAGCTGTCGGCGCTGACGCTGCCGAACGTGATCCGCCTGGTGCTGCCGGTCGCGGCCTTTGCAGCGGCGGTTTATGTGGCGGCGCGGCTGACGCGGGAAAGCGAACTGACCGTGATGCGCGCGGCGGGGGTGTCGCCGTTGCGGATGCTGCGCCCGGTGGTGGCCTTTGGCGCAGTGGTAGCGGTGATGCTGCTGGTGCTGATGCATGTGCTGATGCCCGCCGCACGTGCTCAAATGGCCGAGCGACAAGCCGAAATCGCCGAGAACATCACCGCGCGTTTCCTGACCGCCGGCGGATTCCAGAGCCCGGCGCAGGGGATCACCGTATTCGTGCGCGACATCACCCTGGACGGAGAGTTGCGCGGCGTGTTTCTGTCGGACAGCCGCGCCGCAGGCAGCCGCATCGACTATACCGCGCGCAGTGCCCTGCTGGCGCCGGGGCCGCTGGGACCGAAACTGGTCATGCTGGACGGCATGGCGCAGATCCATGACCTGACGACCAACCGGCTGGTGATCGCCAGCTTTCAGGACATGACCTATGACATCGGGTCGCTGATCGGGCCGATCGGACGCGGGCGTGATGTGCGCGAATTCTCGACCGCCGAGCTGCTGTATCCGCCGCCCGAGCTGATCGAGATCAGCGGCGCGACACCAGCGCAATTGCGCTATGAGCTGGCCAACCGCTTCGCGCATCCGCTGATGGCGGTGGTGGCGGCGCTGATCGGGTTTTCGGTCGTGCTGGTGGGCGATTTCAGCCGCCTGGGTCCCTGGCGGCAGGTGGCGGGGGCCGTGGTGCTGCTGGCGCTGATGCAGCTGCTGGATAATGCGATGGCGCGGCCCGCGCTGCGCGATCCGACGCTCGCGGGACTGGCGTTCGTGTCGTCGGTGGCGGGGCTGGCCGCGGTGGGGGTGGTGCTGTGGTGGCTGGGCCGCCGCCGCGGCCAGATGGGCCGCAGGCCACTGCCAGACGTGAGCGCAGCATGATCCTGGGGCGGTATCTGATCCGTCGGTTGGGGCAGAGCTTCCTGCTGGTGTTCGGCGTCTTTGCCGGGATGCTGGTGCTGCTGGACATGGTCGAACAGGTCCGGCGCCTGTCGGACCAGCAGGTGGGGTTCGTGCAGATCCTGCGCCTGTCGCTGCTGAACGCGCCGCAGACGCTTTATCAGATCACACCGCTGATCGTTGTGCTGTCCACGATGTCGGTGTTCCTGTCACTGTCGCGCACGTCCGAGCTGGTGGTGGTGCGCGCCGCCGGGCGGTCGGGGCTGCGGATGTTGGTGCTACCGGTGCTGGCGACGCTGGTGGCGGGCAGCGCCTTTGTCGCGGTGATGAACCCGCTGGTGGCCGGGACCAGCCGCGAATACGAGCGCGTGCTTGCCCAATTGCGCGGCACCGAGGCCAGCGCCGTGGCGATGGCCCGTGACGGGCTGTGGCTGCGACAGGGGCTCGAGGGCGGGCAGATGGTCATCAACGCGGTTGGCGCCAGCACCGATGGCACGGTCCTGCGCGATGCGACCTTCCTGATATTCGCCAACGATGTCGAGGACGGCGGCGGCGTGGTGCGGCGCCTGCGCGCGCACGAGGCGCGCCTGAGCCCCGGCGCGTGGGAACTGATTGCTGCGCGCGACTGGGACCTTGGCGCCGACAACCCCGAGCACCGCGCCACGTCGACCGCGCGGATGACTCTGCCGACCGACCTGACACCCAGCCAGATCCGCGACAGCTTCGCGCGGCCCGGCGCCATACCGATCTGGGATCTGCCCGGCTTCATCGCCGCGCTGGAACGCGCCGGATTCGCCGCGCTGGAACACCGCGTCTGGCTGCAGATGGAACTGTCGCTGCCGCTGTTGCTGGCCGCGATGATGCTTCTCGCCGCCGGGTCCAGCACCTATCTGGCACGGTCCGGGGGGGCAGGGGTGCGGGCGCTGGCCACGATTCTGGGTGGATTCGCGCTGTTCTTTCTGCGAAATTTCGCGCAGGTTCTGGGCGAGAACGGGCAGATCCCGGTCCTGCTTGCGGGATGGGCGCTGCCGGTCGCCACGGTGCTGCTGGCGCTGGGGATTGTATTGATCACGGAGGACGGATGACAGCGCCCGCAGGTCAGGTTCGGCCCGCACACCGCCCGCCCGGCGGGGTCGTGCCCAATCTGTGGCGGGGCTTGCGCCGGGCGGGCGCGGTCTCGGTGCTGGCGCTGGGACTTGGCGTGGTCGCGCCAGGGGTGCCGGGAGGCGCCGGTCTGGCGTATGCGCAGGCGTCGGGCGCGGCGGCGCTGGTCGCGGACCGGGTGTTCGTTTCGCAACCGGGGCGACTGATCGCCGAGGGCAATGTCGAAGTGATCTTCGACGACTGGCGGCTGTCAGCGCACCGGATAACCTTTGACCCCGACAGCGACCGGATCGAGGCTGTGGGCCCTTTGTTGTTGCGCGCGGCCGATGGCAATACCGTCGTGCTGGCCGATGCGGCGGAACTGGACCGTGACCTGCGCAGCGGGCTGATCCGCAGCGCGCGCGTGGTTCTTGGCCAGCAGATGCAGGTCGCCAGCGGCGAGGTCGTGCGCAGCCAGGGCCGCTACACCGAAATGCGCGGCGCCATCGCGTCCAGCTGCGAAATTTGCGCCGAAAGCCAGACGCCGCTGTGGGAAATTCGCGCCCGGCGCGTGGTCCATGACGAACTCGAACGCCAGATCCATTTCCAGGGCGCACAGTTCCGGGTGGCGGGGGTGCCGCTGGCATATCTGCCGCATCTGCGTGTTCCCGATCCGACGCAGGACCGCGCCACTGGCGTCCTGCGCCCCGATTTCAGCTTCGACACCGCGCTGGGCTATGGCCTGCGGCTGCCGTATTTCATTGTTATCGACGACCACCGCGACCTGACGGTCACGCCGTTCCTGACCACGCGGCGGTCGCGGACGGTGGCGTTGCGCTACCGGCACGCCTATGCCAGCGGCACGCTGGAACTGGACGGTGCGATCAGCCGCGACACACTGGTGCCAGGCCGCATGCGCTATTTCGGGCGAGCCGAGGGTAACTTCGCGCTGGCGGGGGACTATCGGTTACGTTTCAGCGGCATCGCCGTGCGCGATGACGCCTATCTGGCCGATTACGCCTTCAGCAATGCACGCCGCCTCACCAGCGATGCCGTGATCGAGCGCGTGCGCCGCGACGACTGGCGCCGGGTCGAGGCGTTGCATTTCCACTCGCTCCGGCCCGGCGACGACAATGCGATCCTGCCCGCGCAGGTGTTGCGCGGCGATTGGGAACGGCGGTTCGACGTGCCGGGTCTCGGTGGGCGTGGGCTGGTCCGGTTCGAAGGGCAGGCGCATCGCCGCCCCTCGGATGTGGATATCCTGGGCCGCGATGTGGCAAGGCTGAGCGCGCTGGCTGACTGGCGCCGGGACGCGGTGCTGCCGAGCGGGGTGCTGGCAGCGGCAGGCGGGCGGGTCGCGGTCGATCATCTGCGCGTGGGTCAGGACAGCACATTTCCCGACCGGGTGACGCGCGTGACGCCTGCGGTGATGGCGGAACTGCGTTGGCCCTGGTTGCGTGCGGGTGCGGGCGGCGCAACCCATGTGATCGAACCTGTGGCGCAAGTGATCTGGAGCCGCCCGTCCGGCCCCGAAGTGCCCAACGACAGCGCCCGCATGCCAGAATTCGACGAAGGCAACCTGTTCTCCTACGACCGCTTCCCCTCGGGCGAGAAGCGCGAGCGCGGGCTTCGGGCCAATGTCGGCGCCACCTGGACACGGCATGATCCGGCCGGGTGGTCAACCTCGATCGCGCTAGGGCGGGTGCTGCGCCAGCGCGACCCGGCGCAGTTTCCCACGGCCTCGGCGCTGGGCGGGGCGCGGTCGGACTGGTTGGCGGCGGTGCGGTTCGAAGGCGCGCACGGGCTGTCGCTGACCAACCGGATGCTGCTGGGCGACGGGCTGCACCTTTCGCGCAACGATCTGCAGCTTGACTGGACCTGGAGCGGGGGCACCCTGTCCACCAGTGTCCTGCACATTCGCGCCGACGCAGCCGAGGACCGCGCCGAGACCACTTCGGAATGGCGGATGGATGCCGGGGTCGCGCTGGACGAATTCTGGACCGCAAGGGTGGACTGGCGCTACGATCTGGCCGACAGTCGCATGGCCCGCACCGGACTGGGGATCGAATACCGCAACGAATGCCTTGCAGTGGATCTTTCAGTCTCGCGCAACTTTGGCGAAGGCGGTAGTGTTGCGCGGTCGACGAATGTAGGCCTGTCGGTGGCGCTGCTGGGCATAGGCGGCAGCCCGGCGGGTCCCCCGGCGCGGCGCTGCGCGCGATGAGTCTGCGCGCGGGCCGCCGTTACCGGCGCGCGTGTGGCGCGGCAAGAACCCATCCCGGCGGGTGCACGGCACCCGTTCGAGCAAACCGGAACGGAACGAGTAACATGATGCGATATATCCGAGCCCTGCACAGACCGGCGCGCGGCAAGCTGCATATCAGGGTGCTTACCACGGCGCTGGCGGTCACGGCGCTGGCGGTCACGTTGCTGGCGGCCCCGCTCCCGGGGCTGGCGCAGAACATGTTCGCGCCCGCGCTCTACGTCAACGACCGGGTGATCACGAATTTCGACATTTCGCAGCGGATGCGGTTTCTTGAAGTGCTCAACGCCGGCGGCGCCGACCCGCGCGCAGAAGCCACGCGCCGCCTGACCGAAGAGGCGGTGCAGGCATTTCATGCGCGGCGCGCCGGTGTGCGCGTCGCCCGAGATGAGCTGGCCGAGGGCCTGGCCGAATTCGCCGCCCGCGCGGACATGGAGCCCGAGGCATTCATTGCCGAGCTTTCAAGCGCCGGCGTCGACGAAGCGGCCTTTCGTGAATTTGTCGAGGTCGGGCTTATGTGGCGCGCGATGGTGCGCGAACGCTTTGTGCCCCGGGTCAACGTGACCGACGCGGAAATCGACCGCGCGATGTCGGTAAGCGCCATCCGCGGCTCGCTCCGGGTGCTGATGTCCGAGATATTCCTGCCGTCGGACCCCGAGTTCGCCGAACCCGTGGCCGAGATCATTCCCCAGATTCTGGCGCTCACCAGTTTCGAGGAATTCTCCGACGCCGCCCGGCAGGTCTCCATCGCCGGGACCCGCGATCAGGGCGGGCGGCTGGAGTGGCTTGATATCGGGGCGTTGCCGCCGCAGATTGCGGCGCAGGTGCGTGACGCGCGCCCCGGCACGATCATCGGCCCGATCGAGGTTCCTGGCGCCTTCGGGATTTTCCAGCTGCGCGCGCTGGACAGCCGCCGCGACATCCCTGCCGACCGCATTCAGGTGGACTACAAGCGGCTTTTGCTGCCGGGAGGGCGGTCCGAGGCGAACCTGGAGCGTCTGTCGCAGATTCGCGCCCGTGCCCAACGCTGCAACGACCTCAATGCCTTTGCCCGCGATCTGTCGGCCGAGGCACTGTCAGAGAACGAGGCGCTGGTGCGCAACCTGCCGCAGGAGATCGCGCTGGAGCTTGCGCGGCTGGACGAGAACGAGATTTCGGCGAACTTGGTGCAGGGCGGCAATATGGTGGTGTTGATGCTGTGCAGCCGCACGCTGCAATTCGACGAGCCGCCCAGCCGTGACCAGGTCGCCGCGCAGCTCCGCGACGAGCGTCTGAACCAGCTTGCCGACAACTGGCTGGCCGAACTGGTGGCCGACGCGGATATCCGCCGCCCCTGAGTGCGTGGCGCATGCATGAGGCACCGCTTGTCGGACCGGTGTATGGCCGGGCAGTCCGCTGTCGCGCTGTACCTGAGACCTGAGCGCCCCGTGTTGCGTGCCCCACCCACCCGCACGCCACACGGGGCGCGCGCGGACACGTCAATGGGCCAGCCAGCCCAGAGCGAGGTCCTGTCCGTCAGTGCGCGGTCTGCTCCGGTGTGGCGGTGTTGGGCGGGCGTCGGGGATGCTCAGCCACGCCCGCCGTCGATCACCCGCAACCCGTGGCGGCGCCCAGTGCGTTCCTTTGCCGCCGGAACCGGCATCCGGTCCTGCAGCATCTTCGCCAGGGGAGCTGTGCGCTGCCCGAACGCGGTGGGCATGGGTTTGGCGATGGCGAACCGACGCGGCGGCGTGCCCGTAACTCCTGCGGTATCGAGCGCGCCCAGCACCATGTCGATCCCATTGCCATCGCTGCTGAGCGGCAGCATGACCAGAATCCCCTCCATCGGGGGGCGCCGAAGGCCGCGTTCAGCCACCATCGGCAGTGCGACCCGCGCACCGCTGCACAGCTGTTCGGTGGCCTGCATCACCACGCGCCGCGCGTCGGTGTCGAAGAACGCGGTCAGGGGCATGCCGCGGACGTCCATCCCCATCAGGTCATGCAGCCCGCTGCCCGCGATTCGCAGGCGTGCCACGCGCGGGCTGACCAGCGCCGCGATGAAGCACTGCGCAAGCGCCGCGCCCAGAGGCGCGGGCGCGATGTCGCGCCGCAGCGGCACCGGGCGCGCGCCGCGTGCTGCATGCCAGCAGGCGATGACCTGCGCCGCCCGGGGAAAGCCTTGTATCTGCTGCGTGTCGGTGTCGGCGTCCGGGAAAGTGAACAAAGGGGTCTTGTGCATGGGTGCCTCCGGCGCATGGTGCGGGTATACCGGAAACCGGTGCCGCGCCTGTCTGGGTGATTATGGTCGAAGCATAGCCCAATTCGGGCATGATTGTGGCGAAAGATGAATGTTTGGTTAAAGCCGATGTCAGGGGTGTCGGCATCGTCCTGGAGTGCAGCATGAAGTCGATGACGGGGTTCGCCAGCAGGCAGGGCACGGTCGAAATCAGTTCCGGTGCGGCGCCGGGCAGCGGGGTGGCGTGGCGCTGGGAACTGCGCGCCGTGAATGCGCGCGGGCGCGATCTGCGGCTGCGCCTGCCTGATCCGGTGGCCGTCATGGAACCCGCGATCCGGGCTGTGATCGAGGCAAGGATCGCGCGTGGCGCGGTCACGCTGTCGCTGCGGCTGGACGACTCCGCTCAGTCCGTCCCGGCGGTACTTGATCGGCGCACGCTGGCAGCAACGCTTGATGCACTGGGGGAAATCCGCTTAGCGGCCGAGGCGCGCGGCCTCGCCTGCGCCGATTTTTCCCCGGCCGAGGTGCTTTCCCTGCGCGGGGTTCTGGCTGTGCCGGGCGCAGGCCACAGCCCCGGCCCCGGCGAAAACGGCGACAAGACCCTGCACGACACCCTGCTGGCCGACCTTGCGGCATTGCTGGAGGCCTTCGACACCATGCGCGCGCGTGAAGGCGCCGCGCTGTCCACGGTGCTGGACGCGCAGCTGGACCGGATTGTGGCGCTGGTGACGGCGGCACGCGCGCTTCTGGACCAGCGCGCGGACGCCATCGCCGCTGCACACCGTGCCGCGCTGGGGCGCCTGGCACGCGACCTGCCGCAGGATACGGACCGGATCGCGCAGGAGCTGGCGCAGATGGCGGTGCGGCTCGATGTGGCCGAGGAACTGGACCGGCTGGACGCACATTGCGCCGCAGCGCGCGCCCTGATCGCGGAGACCGCGCCATCCGGGCGCCGACTGGATTTCCTGTGCCAGGAATTCAACCGCGAGGCCAATACCTTGTGCGCGAAGGCGCAGTATCTGGACTTGACCCGGATCGGGCTTGACCTCAAGGCGGTGATCGACCAGATGCGGGAGCAGATCCAGAACGTGGAGTAGGGCATGCAGCGGCGCGGGCTTCTGATCATCCTGTCCTCGCCCTCGGGGGCAGGCAAATCAACGCTGGCGCGGCGGCTGATGGACTGGGACCCGGACATCCGGTTTTCGGTCTCGGCCACCACCCGCCCCCCGCGCGCGGCCGAGGTCGACGGACGCGAATACCATTTCCGCAGCCGTGCCGAGTTCGAGGCGATGGTCGCCGCCGGTGACATGCTGGAACATGCCGAAGTCTTCGGCAACTTCTACGGCACGCCGCGCGGCCCGGTCGAGGCCGCGCTTGCGGGCGGGCGCGACACGCTGTTCGATATCGACTGGCAGGGCGGCCAGCAGATCCGCAATTCGGCGCTGGGCAAGGACGCGGTGTCGATCTTCGTGCTGCCGCCGTCGATCGCGGAACTGGATGCCCGCCTGCATGGTCGTGCGCAGGACAGCGCAGAGGTTATCGCCGGGCGTATGGCGCGCTCGCGCGATGAGATCAGCCACTGGGCCGAATACGATTATGTTCTGGTCAACGACGATCTGGAGGTCACCGAAGAGGCATTGCGCACCATCATCTGCGCCGAGCGCCTGCGCCGGGAGCGGCAGCCTTGGCTGAACGACTTCGTGCGCGGGCTGAACACCGAGTTTTCCGCACGCGGCTGACCCCCTTCTTTCACCCCTTGTGCCGCTTGCACG
>SKKS01000280.1 GCA_007123625.1 Paracoccaceae bacterium | reverse complement strand
CCGTAGTCGCCATAGATATCGGCCTGATCCACGGTGGTGATGCCCTGCGCAAGGCATGCCTCGATCTTGGCCTGCACATGTGCGGGGCTGGTGTCGGTGTCATCGCCCAGCCGCCACATGCCATAGACAATCCGGCTCAGGCTCAGTCCGTCGCTCAGGTCAACACGTTCCATCAGCGGCGCTCTCCGGTTCCAAGGGGGGTTGGCGGTGTTTCCGACGGCACCCGACCGTATTCATGGGGCAGCGAGCAGGTCTTGAGGTCCGGCATCACCAGCCGCCCGAAGTGGTCGCATTCGTCCAGATGCGGATACCCCGAGAAGATGAAGGCGCGAATGCCCATCTTCCGGTACTCGTGGATTTCAGAAAGCACCTGATCCGCGCTGCCCACCAGCGCCGCCCCACAGCCCGACCGCGCGCGGCCCACGCCGGTCCACAGATGCGGTTCGACATAGCCGAACTTGTCGGCCAGTTCGCGGTTCTTCGCCTGATGCGCCACGCCAAGGCTGATCGAATCATGCGCGCGGTCGCGGATCATGCGGCCATAGTCGTCGTCGAGTTTGCTTACCAGATGCTCGGCATAGTCGCGCGCTTCGGCTTCGGTGTCGCGCACGATCACATGCACCCGCAACCCGTAGTCCAGCACCCGGCCATGCGCTGCAGCGCGGTCGGCCACGGCCTTCATACGCCCGGCAAGGGAGTCCTTGGGTTCCGGCCACATGAGGTAGACGTCGCATTGCGCCGCGCAAAGCTCCAGCGCATCCGGGCTGTAGCCCCCGAAGTACAGAAGCGGGCCGCCGTTCTGCTGGTACGGTTTCGCCGGATCGGTGGGCACACCCTTGAAGCTGTAGACCTCGCCCTCGTGGTTGATTTCGTCGCGCTCCCATGCCTGGCGGAGGATCTGCACAACCTCGTGGCTGCGGCGATAGCGAAAGGCGCTGTCGGCGACCTCGCCGGGGAAGTCGCTGGAAATCACGTTCAGGGTCAGCCGGCCCTTGAGCATGTGGTCCAGCGTGGCGACGGTGCGCGCCAGCATGATCGGCTGCATCTCGCCGCAGCGGATGGCGGCCAGCATGTTGATCCGGTCGGTGACCTGGCTGCCAGCGGCCACGAAAGACAGCGTGTCCTGCCCCACCTGATACGACGACGGACACAGGATGTTGCGAAACCCGTTGGTTTCCGCCCGGCGCAGGATGGTCGAGCAATGCTCCCAGCTGGAACGCAGATCGCCCTCGGGGATACCAAGGTGGCGGTAGTCGTCCGAACAAAGTGCCGCGAACCACGACACTTCGGCCGCATCGATATCCGCCGAGCGCACCGGCACGATGGTCATGTATCCTGTCCTCCCCCGGCGCGGGTCTGACCGCTGCACCGGCGCAGGCTAGCATCGCAAAAATCATAGATCAATAGTGCATCAATTCACGCACCGCATTTCCCCGGGGCGCGATGCGCATGAAAAAGCGGGCGCGGCCCATTCGACCGGCGCCCGCCACAATGGCGCGTCGTTCCGCCCTGCTCAGAGCACGCCGAACAGATACAGAAGGATGATGACCGGGATCGGAATACCGACCAACCACAAAAGAAGTCCACGCATCCGATGTCCTTTCGAAAAGGGAATGCGGCGATGCCGCTGGGTCAGCTTCCAACACCGCAACCCGCGCCTGGTTCCCGCAGGCGCCACGGGCGGCGGCCCCCATCGCGCATGAAAAACCGCCGGGCGATTGCCCGGCGGTGTACTCGTTACGCAACACCTTGTGGCGCTTGATCAGCCTTCATACTCAGGCATCGCCTCAAGCTGATCGCGCGTCATAGGAAGCTGAACACGCACGTCGCCGTTCTGGTCGTGCCACACGATCTGTGCGTCATCGACTTCGATCGCAACGGTGTGGCTGCCGATACCCAGAAAGCCGCCCACGTCCACGATCAGATGCGTGGCATCACCTTCGGCGCCCATCACCACGTCATCCACATTGGCGATATTCTCGCCCTGCGCGTCATAGACGTTTGCGCCCATCAGTCGATCAGCGGTGCGCTCTTCACCTGCCAGTTCGGTGTAGCCTTCGGGCGTTCCCGGAGCGGCGGCGACACCGGTGTCCTGACCGGCGGTCATGTCGGCAGCAGGATCGGTCGCGACCTCACCCGCGACGCGCCCTTCGGCCTCGGCACTGTCGCCGTCCTGGCCCATGGTCTCGCCCGTAGCCATTTCGCCCGGCTGCTGGGTGCCGTCCTGACCCATCGTTTCGCCACTGTGCTGGGCGGCGGCCTGCTGACCGTCATAGCTGTCGGCTGCGAACCCCGCACGCAGCGAGTCTTCGTCCCACTCGGGCAGCGCTTCCAGTTCACCTTCGGTCATCGCGGCGACAAGGAAGAAATCATCGATATCTTCGGCAGCTTCGTCATCCGATACGAAATACAGCTCCTCAATATCGACCATGACGGTGCGTGCACCAATACCAAGGAAACCGCCCACGTCGATCAGCACACCGCGCACTTCGCCGTCCTTGCTCATGACAACGTCATTGATATCGCCGACATTCTGCCAGGCATCGCGGCTTGCGGCGAAGGTGGTGCTGCTTTCCCAGCGCATGCTGGTGCGGTCCCACCCGGTCACGTCATCCGAGGCGCGGGTGTCACGCAGGGCGCGAGCCTCTTCGGTGTCCAGCGTGTAAAGATTCTTGCCGGTAAAATCCGACACCAGAAACGCCGGAACCATCTGATCCGTAGCGCCTGAGGTTTGTGCGGCGTCACCGGTGGTCTGGGTCTGGGCGTCGGCGCCCGTGGCGATCCCGTAAGAGCCGAACGCGACCAAGGCAGTGGTAAGCATCAGCTGTTTCATATCACGTCTCCTGTTACTCGTACTCATTGAGGGCTTCGTCGATTACGCCTTCGAAGCCTGTGATGATACAACAAAGGACTGTCGCAAAGGTTCCTGTGATTCCGAAAATAATAAATTATTTCTTATACTTATTAAGGATATGCCACGACCGCGCACCCCCTTGTGACGGGGCGGCGCGGCCAGGGCCAAGGGCAGGAACTGCCGGGTGGAAAGTTGCAGTGGGCTGCGGCGGTGACGTGTCGTTTGCGCCTCGTTGCATCACTTGGGGTTGCATAGCTCGGGGGCACGCCCCGGCAGAACAACGTCAGTTCGCCCGCACGGTTCCTGCAAAGTGGCTGCATGCCCCTACGTCACCGCGGACAACCCTGTGACCGGCTCGAGACAAAAAAAGCGCCAACCCGAAGGTCGGCGCAGGTCCATCATGCCGAGGGAGGAGATACGCATGGATGGTGAGGGAAATCAGGGTTTCTTCGGTCCGGCAATAAACCAGATGATGAGGCCCACGACCGGGAACAGCAGAACAAGCAAGATCCACAGCACCTTTTGCCCCTGTGTCACTGCCGATCCCAGGATCGACACCGCGGCCCAGACAACCAGCGCAAGGTGAAGCAGTCCCAGCACACCCGTGAAATTCGTGTTCATGTTCATCTGTCCCGTCAAAAACTGTTGCTGGCGATCAACGTTCAGGAGGCGGTCCGGTTCCAGGACCGCGCACAGCCGGGTCAGATAACGCCGCCCGCGACCATCGCATCGGCCAGCTTGCGATAGGCCGCGACATTGGCCGCCCGGCGATAATCGATCCCGCCGGTGGCCGTGCAGCATTGTGCGCGTTCGGCCTTGAGCCGGGCATGCAGGTCGCACATGATCGCCTTCAGGCGGTGGTCCAGGGTGTCGCGGCTCCAGCGATCGAAGGTGGCGTTCTGCTGCATTTCCAGCCCGGAAACCGCCACCCCCCCGGCATTCGCGGCCTTGCCCGGCGCCTGCGCCACACCGGCGCGGGTCAGATGTGCCTGCGCGTCGCCGGTCAGCGGCATGTTCGCGCCTTCGGCCAGAAACCGACATCCGCCATCGGCCAGCGCCTTGGCATCGTCGAGTGCAAGTTCGTTCTGCGTCGCGCAGGGCAGGGCCACATCGGCACCCAGCGCCCAGGGCTTGTGCCCGGCGCGGAATTCGACGCCCAGCGCCTGTGGCGGGGTGACGGCCGCATCGCCCCCAGTTTCCAGAAGCCAGTCGAGCGCATTGTGCGTGAACCCGTCGGGCGCGTGCCAGACCCCCTTGCGCCCCGAAAGCGAAATGACCTTGGCGCCGCGAAGAATCGCCTTGCGCGCGGCGTGTTCGGCCACGTTTCCACGCCCCGAGATCGCGATGCGCTTGCCCTCGAATTCCTCGCCTGCTTCGTTCAGCATGGCCTCGGCGAAGTGGATCAGGCCGAAGCCCGTCGCCTCGTTCCGCAGGGGGCTGCCACCCAGCGCCAGCGGCTTGCCGGTAATCGCCCCACCCCAGATCCGCGCCTGTTGCATCCACGCCCGGACCATGAACCCCACTTCTCGCGCGCCAACCCCGATGTCCCCGGCGGGCACGTCGCGGTCGGGGCCGAGATGCGCGGCCAGTTCCGCCATGAAGGCATGGGCAAAGCGCTCGATCTCGGCCTCGGACCGCCCTGCGGGATCGAAATCGGCGCCGCCCTTCGCGGCGCCCAGCGGCAGGCCGGTCAGTGCGTTCTTGAATGCCTGTTCAAATGCCAGGAACTTGAGCACCGACCGCGTCAGCCCCGGCACCCAGCGCAGTCCACCCTTGTAGGGGCCCAGCAGGTTCGAATGCTGCACCCGCCAGCCGCGATTGATCTGGACCGCGCCCCGGTCGTCGCGCCAGACGATGCGAAAGGCGATGATGCGGTCAGCCTCGCACAGGCGGGCCAGCACGCGCGCGTCGGTATAGGTGGAATGCGCCTTCTCTACCGTCAACACGTCGCGCGCCACATCCGCAACCGCGCGCAGGAACTCGGTCTCGCCGTCGTGGCCGGGGATGATTTCGTCCATGAACGCAGTTTGCAGCGCTTCGATACGATCACTCATGACGGTCCTTTCGGGGTTATCGGGCAAGATGCAACGCAAAGCCCGCCGCCAGCGCTACGGCCAGCAGGGTCATGGCGATTGCAAGGATCAGGGCAAGTTTCGGGCGCATATCAGGCCAGCTCGAAGATTTCGTAATCGACATGGTGTTCGGGCACGCCAAGTTCGCGCAGGTCCGCGCGCACACTGACCAGCATCGGCCCAGGCCCGCACAGCAGGTGCGGCCAGTCGCGGGTTTCCTCGGGCAGGTGGCGGCGCAGCACACCCATGTCGATCTTTCCGCTTTCGCCGTCCCAGCCGTCTGGCGGGTCATCAAGCACATGGACCACGCGCAGGTTCAGACGGTTGCGCATGGCGTCCAGTTCCTCGGCAAAGGCGGCGACGTCCAGGGTCGGATTGCCGTAGATCAGAATCACAGGGCGCGGGTCCTGCCGGGCGTCAAGCGCGTGCAGATTCGACATGATCGGCGTGACCCCGACCCCGCCAGCGATCATCACGAACCCGTTGGCGCCCGTCATCCGGTCGACCGAAAACGCACCATAGGGTCCATCCACATAGGCGCGCGCACCCACAGTGGTCTGGCCAAGCGCTTTGGAGTGATCGCCCAGCGGCTTGATCGAAAACGCGATGTTCGGCCCCTTTTCGGGCGCGGTGGAAATGGTGAACGGGTGTTCGACCAGCGAAAAAGGCGACCGTTCCACCCGCAGCCACGCGAATTGTCCCGGCTTCCAGCGTTTCAGGGGGCGGCCAAGGGGGGCCAGTTCCAGCGTATGCACGTCGCCGCGTTCCGCGCTGTTGGCCACCACCTCCCACGGATTGCGCGACAGGATCCAGGGCCGGACCAGATGCGTGAACACCAGAATGCCCGACCAAGCGAGTGTCGCCCCCAACCAAAGCAGGCGTTTTTCGGGGGTATCGGTCAGGTTGCCGACGCCAAGCACATGCGCGATGGCCGCGGCAAAGCCCAGCATGGCCAGACACAGATGCAGCACGCGCCACCACTCATACCGCAGCCGCAGCCACTTGCGCATCTCGGACGTGACCAACAACGCAATGAAGCAGACCAGCGACACGCGCCCTGCCGTCAGCTCCCACCGGGCTTCAAGGGGGTTCAACACACCCAGAGCGGGCTGGTGAAAGACATAGAGGAGCGCGAAATGCGCCAGCATCAGCGCCAGCGCGCCCCAACTGAGGTAACGGTGGCTCAGGTACACGATATCGGCGCCGAACGGGTGCGTGATCCAGCGCAACCGCCCGGTCAGCGCGAATTGCAGCGTGACCATGGCCAGCGCGCCGAAACCCAGCCCCATGCTGAAGTCCCAGCTGAACCCACCCGAAGGCACCGGCTCGCCCGCGATCAGCGCGGCGAACGGCACGCCCAGCGCCAAGACCCCAAGGAACAGAATCCCCAAAGCGTGCGCCCAGACCGCCGGGGCGCGCTCAAGCGGGTGCACCTTGTCCGTGGGGGCAGGTTTCTGGAAAGCGGAGGGATCATTCATCTCCAGTGCAACGCGGGCGCGGGGGTGCGGTTCCCACGCTCAACCAGTGGAAGATCAGGCGGATTTCCGCGCATCCAATACGTGAAAGCCCGCAAACTGGCAGAATGCCGCTTCCCTATGTCTCAGTTTATCGCGGTTCTGTGCAGTAGATGGCACTAGGGGGAATGATGTTCACAGAAAAAACCCTCATGCAGAAGTCATTCCTTGTCCTTTCCGGGTTCGCGCTCCTTGCCCGCGATGTCTCGGCCACCATCGAACAGATGGGGCTGGGTATTCCCCTGTTGGCCAGATCCGAGGACGAGGCGCTGTCGCTGCTTGACAATCTGGAGCCCGGCGCGGCGATCCCGATGGCGATCATGGAGATGGGGCCAGACGATTTCATGCGCTCACCGCTGCGTGCGGCGCTGGGCGCCCGGGGGGTTGAAACGGTGCTGTTGTCCAGCTCGATCGAGGAGGCAACCGAGACCCCCGGGCTGACAGTGCTGTCGATGCCGGTCTTTTCCGAAGACCTGGAACGCCTGTTGCGCAAGCTGGCAGGCGCCTCAGGCGCCACCGACGTGGACCACGCCTTCAAAGCAGTGGGCGCACCGCCGGACGCTCGCGGTTGACCATCGCAATATCCGCCAGCATATCGGCATTGATGACCCGCAGAAGGTCGCCTTCCCAGGTGGCATAGGCACGCAGGCGCCCCAGGGTCTTGTTCGTATGCACCAATGACAGGCCCAGCGCATCGGCCAGATCGCGTTGCCGGAAGGGAAAGAACGCGGCGCTCCCACGCATCAAGCCCACCGCCTTCAGCCGTGCCTCGATCCTGAGCAGCGCCCACGCCAGCCGCTGCGCCGCCGTACGCTGGCCCAGCGTGACGATGGTTTCGCCCAGGAAATGCTCTTCGATCGCGGCCAGCCATGTCAGGTCATAGGCCCGCGCCGGGTTCTCGCGGAACAGGTCATGCAGGTTCGCTTTGCGGAACCGGCACAATATCATGGGGCTGGCGGCAATCGCAGTGGTCTGGGAGCCGTCGCACAAAAGCGCCTGAAGCCCCACCAGATCGCCGGGAAAAAAGAAGTTCACCAGTTGCCGGTCCCCGTTGGCAAGGTGCTTGTACCGTGCACCCTGGCCGGTCCAGACAGTATAGAAGTAATCCGTCTCGTCGCCTTCGTGAAACAGAACCTCGCCCGCTTCAAGGCGGTACTCACCGTCGCGGAAGTCCTTCATGAAGGCAAGCTCGGCCTCTGTCATCGGTACGAACAGCTCGTACTTTCGCAGGGCGCAGGACGCGCATGGGTTCATGGGGCAAACCTTGTTCCGACCGACAGTGCCACGATGGCAAGCCGCACTTGCGCACATTGCCGTCAGATTATGCTTTCGAGGAAAATTGTTAAAGTCAATTTGTACACTTAAAAGTTGTGCCGCACCGGGGGCGCACCCCCGGGCTTACTGTTTGCTGCTTTCGCACATGGCATGGAAACCGGCCTAGCGTCGTATGGCGTTTGCATCAAGTAGGGTGCGAATTTCCTCGGCATGGCGCTCGAGCATCGTGCAGGTCGAAGCATCCAGCCCAGCTGCGGCGGCGGCCTCGTAGGACTCCAGAACGTGCTTTTCGCCTTCGATCACGCGATCCATGATGTTGGTTGATACCTCCTCGAACCATGATCGGACCTCTATCGCGGCGCGGTTCACTGTAGCAAAGAACGACCCGTCATCCTGCGGTTCGCGCCCGAATCTGCGCAGTGCTGTGGCCAGTTCTTCTTCGTGCCTGCGATGCACCCACAAGAATGTTTGCGCGGTTTTCTCAAATTCGGGCTCGGCCTTGTCGACCGTTTTTTCGAAACCGGCGATGGTGTCCAGAACACGGGTATGCACCTCGGCCAGGGCGTCGATGCGCCGCTCGTTCTCAGCCGTTGCGGGAGGGTCGCCGAGCGTAGGCGCCGGGCTTTCGTCATTCAGTTGCTTCATGTGGTCAGTATACATGGTCTGTCTTTCATGAAAGGCCCCGGGCAATGCGTTCGGTTGAATGGCACACCCGGGGCGGCGAACAGAAACCCGTCACGCGACGGGTGCAGCAGGTCAGACCGGCGGCTGGCCTCGTACGGCCCGTGCGATCATTGCCACGACGAACAGGATCAGGAAGATCACGAACAGGATCTGCGCGATGGACGACGCTGCCCCTGCGATCCCGGTGAAACCAAGTGCAGCGGCGACCAGCGCCACGATCAGGAATGTAAGTGCCCAGCCAAGCATCGTATTTCCTTTCATTCTATCCAGTGGTCCGCTTTGCGGTGTCTGGAAAGCAAACACACGGCTTTCGGCTTTGGTTCCGAAACAGTCCGCAAACGCCCGGCGCACGGGCGCAATTTCGACATTGGGCTTTGAGGCGAGTGACGCAGGTGCGCAGGTGCGCAGGGTGTCAGGCGCGTCTGACAAGCACCTCACAGGTCACGCAGACCCCGCAGCCACCGCGGGCCAGCGGCGCCACCGACACGCGCCCGCTGAACCCCACAACAACGGCGCTCAGGAACGCCCGCCCGCCGTCGATCCCTCCGTCGGTGAGCAGGATTTCGGTGGCGAAACTTTCCTCGCAGCCCTGGGCGAAACGTGGCGCCACCAGACTGCCCAGGCCGTGCACTGTGGCCCGAGTGATGCCGTGGCGCGCGGCGGCTGTTTCGATCGCCTGCGCAAAGTCCTGATTGGGGCGCAACGTGACCAGCAGGGCATCGACCCCGGTG
>SKKS01000224.1 GCA_007123625.1 Paracoccaceae bacterium | reverse complement strand
TCCGGTGCTGGACCCGATCTGCCGCGCCATGGACTTGGCGAATGCGTCCACGGCTGAATCCCCGCGCCGGGCGGGCGCCCGTGCAGGCACAGCCCGCGCCCCGCCACGCTGGGGCGGCTCATAGCGCCTGGCGGCGTTGAATTCACGCGCGCGCTCCTTTTCGCCCTCGGCCGCCTTTATCGCTGCTTCGGCTTCCTGCGCGGCGGCTTCGGCGCGGCGCGCCAGCATTTCGTGCGCGCTGTCGCTGTCGATCATGCGCTCGTACTTGCCCGCCACCGGGGACCGCAGCATGAGCATCTGGCGCGCCCCCGCTTCGATCGGGCCCATTGCCGACGCGGGCGGGCGGATCAGCGTGCGTTCGGCCATGCCCGGCGCGCCGCGCGCGTCCAGAAACGAGGTCACCGCCTCGCCCACGCCGACATCGCGGATCGCATCGGCAATGTCGAAGCGCGGGTTGGGGCGGTACGTTTGCGCGGCGCGACGCAGCGCCTGCTGGTCGCGGGCGGTGAAGGCACGCAAGGCGTGCTGCACCCGGTTGCCAAGCTGGCCCAGCACCGAATCCGGCACGTCATCGGGGTTCTGGGTCACGAAATAGACCCCCACCCCCTTGGACCTGATCAGCCGCGCAACGCGCTCGACCTTTTCCACCAGTGCGCGCGGGGCCCGGTTGAACAGCAGATGTGCCTCATCGAAGAAGAACACCAGCACCGGCTTGTCGGGATTGCCGACCTCGGGCAGCTCCTCGAACAGTTGGGACAGCAGCCACAACAGGAATGTCGCATAAAGCTGCGGTGTCCGCATCAACCGTTCGGCATGCAGGATGCTCACATACCCGCGCCCGTCCGGCGCCGTACGCATGAAATCCGACAGCTCCAGCGCGGGTTCCGAAAAGAAATGCGCAGCACCCTGGTTTTCCAGCACGAGCAGCTTGCGCTGAATCGCACCTACGCTCTGCGTCGTGACGTTGCCGTACTGGACCGAGATCGCGCGCTGGTTCTCGCCCAGGAAACTCAGGATCGCGCGCAGATCCTTCAGGTCAAGGATCGGCAGCCCCTCGTCATCCGATATGCGAAAGGCCACGTTGATCACGCCTACCTGTGCCTCGGTCAGATCAAGCATCCGCGACAGCAGGAGCGGGCCCACCTCGGCCACGGTGGCGCGCACCGGGTGGCCGTGTTCGCCGAAGAAATCCCAGAAGATGACGGGACTTTCGCGATAGCCGTAGCCCCCGAGCCCGATCGCATCGGCCCGGCGCTCCAGCCCGCCGCGTGGGGTGCCCGGCATGGCCATGCCGCCCACATCGCCCTTGATGTCGGTAAGGAACACCGGCACGCCTGCGTCCGAAAACGCTTCTGCCAGAATCTGCATGGTGATGGTCTTGCCCGTCCCCGTGGCCCCGGCGATCAGCCCGTGGCGGTTGCCGTGACCAAGCAACAAGTGTTGCGGCGCGCGCTGGCTTTCGCCGCCTCCGCCCACGAAAATTGCGGCGGGGTGGGTTTCCATCAATCGAGCCTCCGGCATCCATACAATGCGGCGATTAAGCCCAGTTGAGCGCGCGGCGGCAAGCCGTTTCGAGTGCCCCTTGCCACACTATCCGCTGTATGTCGGCAACCCGTGGTTCCTCGGGCTGATCTGTCGCTTTTGTCGGCTCCTTGATCGGTTTGAGCGGCTGAGCGATCTGAAGGCTCCGCACACGGCGGGCATGTCAGCTCCGAGCGTCGCCCGCAAACCCCAAGGTCCGAGGCTGCGGTCAAAGGTGGACCAGTGCAGGTTGGCAGAACTTGGCCGTTCCCGACAAGAATGTGGCACAACCGGCCAAAGTTTTCGGAAACAAAGTGTCTATTTCCGTACCGGGCTTGGTCGACGACGGAACGATCAGCGTCGTCAGGCCAGTTTGAAACATGGAAGTGCAGGAGACACGGCGCATGCGTCACGCGATGATCCAGGAGCCAGGCCTCAAGGCCGATTCCGAAGGCTATTCGATTGTTTTCATTTCGAAGACACTGCAAAGGCGCCGATGGCTCGAGGGCCTGCTGCCGTCTGAGGAATTCTCGCTTCGTGCATGCAGCGACGCGCGCGTGGCATTGCGTGAAATCCTTGAGAATGAGCCGGATCTCGTTATTCTGCACAATGAAAGCGTGATCGACGGCGGGCTGCGGCATATCCAGATGATTCGGGAGGCCACCACCGTTCCATTGGCGGTTCTGAATGAAACAAAAGACGATCTGACGCGGATCATAAGCCTTCAGGTCGGCGCGGATATGGTGCTTTCGACCGATGACAGTGATGGACCCTATGCCTGCGAGCAGGTGCGCGCCTTGCTGCGCCGGGTCAACGTAGAGCGCAATGGGCACAAGACCGCAGGCAGGTCTCTTACCCGCGGCGATCTGCACCTGGAACTCGATTGTCATACCGTCACCTGGCATGGCGAAACGGTCAATCTGACCCGGTCGCTGTTCAAGATTCTCCACCGTCTTGCGGAACGGCCCATGCATGTTCTTTCGCGCGAGAACATTCAGGACCTTGTCTACTGTGACAACGTGTTCGTGGAGGAGCGCGCGATCGACAGCCACATTAAACGTCTGAGACTCAAGTTTCGTGAAGTCGACCCTGATTTCGATGCTATCGAAACCATCTATGGCGTCGGGTACCGGTTTCGTGAACAGACCGCCACTCACGCGCCTGCAAAGCTCATCACGCTGGCGAATGCGTCATGAAAACCTTTTGCGCATCGCCCCGGGCGTGCGCCCCGTCCATGCCCGGTACGCCCTTGCAAATGCGGCTTGGTCCGAAAAACCAAGCAGAAATGCAATCTGTGCCTGCGATGTCGTCGTTTGACTCAGATAGCGGGTCGCCAAAGCCTGTCGAAGCCCTTTAAGAACCTCACGAAAGCTCAGGTCTTCTTCCTTCAGCCGACGGCTTAGTGTTCGCGGGCTCAGGCCCAGTTCCTGTGCGACTTGCTCCATCTTGACCTCGCCTTTGGGAAGATGTCGCGCCAGAGCGCGCTCCAGCGAGATAAGAAGCGGCGGCTCGTTCGAGTGGTGCCTTTCAAGCGTGCTTTCTGCCACTTCACGCAGGAATTGCACAAGCTTGTGGTCCGCTTCCGGAATCAAGGTGTCAAGATCGCCGCGGGAAAAGTACAGGGCGTTTTCGTCAGCGCAGAATGCAGGAGTGCATCCCAGGTGGCGCCGCATATCCTCAATGCCGAGGGTGCGCAAATGCCTGAAACGCGCAGCCCGACAACGAATGGGTCGGCGCATGACGGATTGAGCGCCATGAAGGAGCGCAGAGGCCAACCATTCGGTGTATTGTTGCGTCTCGACGGAAACCGGAACACTGAAATCAAAGCCAAGCCGCCCATCGCATCCAAGGCGCGACACGTCTATGATTGCGGCATCCCCAAAAACCCTGGAGTAGGTTGCGATATTCTCGAGTCCGTCGCGCATGGTCTGGGCATAAACACCCAGAAACGCAATCAGACCGGCGTCCCGAGGATCGATTGTCCTGCCAAACTTGAAGCCAAGAAGCCTTTCTCCTGCCTCTGCCGCGCAAATCTCGAAGAATGCTGCGATCTGCGTGAACGGGACCGGTACATGGGTGTCAAGCTTGTCTGCAACCGGAAGCTTCGCCCGCACAAGCAGATCGTCAGCGCAGAAACCAAGCGCATCTACATGAGAAGCAAGCTTCATTACCCAGATCGGTCTTTCCAGCGGTGTCTCCAACATGGCTTCTTCTATTCCTGTCGACAGTACAAGAAGCCGAATTTCGTGTATGCTCGAGCGTCGAATTTCCTGCATTTCGGGATGAAAATTTGCCCCATCACGAAGACCTGGCCGATCTTATCAAGATGCCCTGTTCCAGATTTCGGGTCAGATACCTGACAATCCTGGCGATCAGCCAACGCACGCCTCGGCCGATCGGCGATCCGGGCCGCACCAATCGGGCAAGATGCGGGCCGACAATCCAGTAGAAAGCGACAAATGCGCGGCCCGCAGGCGTTTCGGTCAGGACCGCATCACGCCACAATCGCAGGCAGACCACATCCGAATGAATCGGGTCGCCATAGGCTGCCGTGGCAACAAAACATGACGCGCTCGCCCCTGTGGCTTCTCGGTCCTGTTGGGCGTCCTCATCGTCTTCGTCATCAGAGGCAGCTTCCTGACTCTCCTGAGACGCCGTGCGCCACGGCAGGTCCGCGTTGTCTGGCACATCGACCGTTTCGGCGGGATCCGCTTCCGCCAGATAGACGTCGAAAAGCTCCTGTCCGGCGTCCCCTGTAATGATCGATGCCAGAATTTCGTCAAGCTGCTCTGCACCGCCCAGGATCACCGTAGCACCCTGGCCCGGGTGCTGTATCAGCAGGTCCTGTTTCGCGCCGGAGCCGCTATGGTCGATCTTGGACAAGTTCTCCTCGATCTCCTTGACGCTTTCATAACGCCCGCCAAAAGTGATCTGGTCGCCATCGCGCGCTGCGAAGTCGGCGATCACGTTCGACCCTGCAGGATCGACCACGAACAGATCTGCCCCGTCACCGCCCCAGCCCGTATTCGTGCCGCTTCCCAGTGCAAGCAGATCGTCGCCGTCCCCCCCTTGGAGCAGATTGTTGCCCGAGCCGGAAATCAGCGTGTCGTCCCCAGCACCGCCAATGAGGGTATCATTGCCGCTGTTGCCGATCAGAAGGTTATTGCCGCTGCCGCCACGCAGCTCTTCGCCCACACCGGGGGCGGCCTGCATCCAGGCGGGATCGTGGCCCGGATCCCCGCGGGTCAGGACAAGGCGCACGACCTCGAAATCCGAACTCATCGTGAACGCGAATTGCGATCCGTCGACGGTTACGCCGGGTGCTCCGATAATGGGCACTCCGCTCACACCGTCCTCGACATAGATGCTTTCCGCCCAGGCGTTGCTGATATCCCCGAAATCTGTCAGCTCACCGGTCACGGTCCATTCGTCCTCCGGCAATTCATTGGCGGAGAAAAACAGAACTGCCTTGGTCGAATCCACATAGGGATAAAGATTAACCGGGACGTTGCGCCCGGCATCAAGGTCCGGATGATCAATCAGGGACATGCCCGGCAGGATCTCGGCCATCTGCCGGAGGACCTCGCCATTGGGGGTCAGCACCTGCGCGCCGGTCTCGGGGTCAGGAAAGGACGAAATCGGAGCGCTGGCGACATTGTCGATTGCCAGGCCCCAGACCGCGGCGTAATCCACGCCAAGTTCGGCAAACCCGCTGAACAGCGACAGCGTGGCCCCCGCGTTCGGCATCGCCAGTTCCAGATCGGGGTCAATGTCGCGCGCCGTGGTCGACCAGGCCGAGATATAGACCCCCACTTCCGACCGATCGGTCGCTCCAGTAAGTTCCCTGTTCGCGTTGATTGCGTCGATCAGGGCCTGCAGCGATTCCGCTTTGCCCCCGTTCTCGAAGTTTGTATGTGCGAAATGCCCTTGCCGAAGCTGATGCATCCGCACAAGGTCGATTTCACCCCGAAGGCCCTGTTCGGGCAGGGTACCGATCGATTCCGAAAATGCCAGTGCATCTGCCGTCGCTTCTGGCCCGGCTCTGCCGGCCTGAACTGCGACAAGGAAGTCGACGTCGGGATAATCGTCGCGGAAATCCTGAACGGCGCCAAGCTGGGAAATCAAGGCGCGGACAATGGCCTGAGTTTCATAATTCTCGTTGCCGATGTCGATTATCATTTCGTCGGGGAGTATGCCGTCGTTCCATTCGCCATCGACAAACAAGGCAACCAGAAAGTCGTAAAGCTCTTCCCGCCCCTGTCCGGGGTCATCGCGGTAACGCAGCGTCGGCGAAATGATCGACATCGATGCGTTCTGTTCGACGGCAAATGCCAGTTGATCCGAAAGCCCCAGCATGCCGGTCGGATCGCCATCATCATCCATCAGCAGGTCGGGATGGAGAAGCTCCGGGTAGTCAAAGCTATATGCGAGCGGCAGGCCATCGTCATTGAACGGCGCCGGAGACTCCCTTTGGTTCGCGAATGTGATATTCCCACCTGGATGGATAACCCCGCGTTCCGCAAGTGTCCCGCCCGGCCAGCGAATGTGCGTCAACCCGATATCAAGAAACGCGTCCTCGAACCCCTGCGCTTCGCCAGGCGTTCGTGTCGCCGAAATCCCGCCAAACATCCCGGCGTTCACAACGGCATTTCCCTCACCAAGAAGATTCTGTGCAATGTCGTTCGTATGAATGCGAAATGACTGGGCAGTCACGACCGATGCCCTCCCCCAAGGTGACACAGCTCAATCAGAGCCGACCGTGCCTTCGCGGGCAGAAGGCGGCGAAATACAACCTATGGATATCATGCGAATCGCAAAAATACAACTTATTGGTGTTTTGCGCTCTGTCACCTGCGAACCCGCGAATCTGGTGGCGCCCAGTCGCGTTCAGGTTGCAGATGGTCGGTCATCACGAAGGCCCCAGATCATCGCGGGGCAGAGCAGCCAGTCATACCGTCCGCGCCCCCCGGGATCGATACACCACTCGAGGCGAGTTCCGGATAGCTGGCGATCGGTCGCGTCGCCCGGCAAGGACAAAGCGCGCTCATATCGGGGACCCAGGTCAAGTAGGACCGGTCTCGGTGATAGGGCCTGTTGACAAGGGCGCTTCGAGAATGTGCGGGGCCAGTATCGATCGCGGCACAGGGCCGCCTGGCGTTCGAGTCACGCCCATGAACATCCCCCTGCGCGCGACGTGAACGTCCGTGCTCAACACTGAAAAAAGCTGTCTACACTTCAATGGCCTGGACCCGGAGGATCTACCGCACAAAGCGCGCAGAGGCACGAGCGCGCCGTACCGTCGACCAACATCGCCTGCGGCTACCGATTCCAGGGCATCGACCGCCCATCCCGCGCCGGGGCAGCGGGCGCCTTCGGTCGTGGACTATTCTTCCTGCGCGGTGTCGCCACTGGGGGATTGCGCGCGCCAGCCGATATCTCGCCGATAGAACCCTTCGGGCCAGTCAATCCTTTCGGCCAGCGCATAGGCGCGCGCGCGCGCCTGATCGAGCGTTTCGGCCCGGGCGGTGACATTCAGCACCCGCCCGCCGTCGGCCAGCACCTGCCCCCCCTGCGCGCGCGTTCCCGCGTGAAACACCATCTGCCAGCTGTCCGCAGGCAGGCCATCAAGCCCCCGAATCTCGGAGCCCTTGGCATAATCGCCGGGATAGCCGCGCGCGGCCATCACCACTGTCATCGCATGGTCATCGGCCCAGTTTACCGCGACCTCCGCAAGCCGCCCCTCGGCGCAGGCCAGCAGCAGATCCAGCACCTGCGCCCCCAGCCGCATCATCAGCACCTGCGCCTCGGGGTCGCCAAAGCGGACATTGTATTCCACCAGCCGTGCCTGGCCGTCATGGATCATAAGCCCCGCATAGAGCACACCCTGATAGGGCGACCCGCGCCGCACCATTTCGGCCATCGTGGGCTTGACGATCCGCTCCAGAACCTGCGCCTGCAACGCTGCCGTCAGCACCGGCGCGGGGGAATAGGCGCCCATGCCGCCGGTGTTGGGACCTGTGTCGCCTTCGCCCACGCGCTTGTGGTCCTGCGCGGTGCCGATGGGCAGCACATCGGTACCGTCCACCAGCACGAAGAAGGACGCTTCGTCGCCCGGCATGAATTCCTCGATCACCACCTCGGCCCCGGCGGCACCAAAGGCGCCCGCGAACATTTCGTCCACGGCGGCGCAAGCGTCGGCGACGGTTTCGGCTACAACCACGCCCTTGCCCGCCGCCAGCCCGTCGGCCTTGACCACTATGGGTGCCCCTTGGGCGCGGATGTACGCCTTGGCGACGTTCGCCTGATCGAAGCGCGCCCAGGCGGCGGTGGGGGCAGCGCAGGCGTCGCAGATGTCCTTGGTGAACGCTTTCGACGCTTCCAGCAGCGCCGCCGCCGCCGAAGGACCGAAACACAGGATCCCGGCGTTGCGCAGCGCATCGGCCACGCCCGCAGCCAGCGGGGCTTCGGGGCCGATCACGACAAAATCGACGGCGTTCTCCTCGCAGAACTCCGCCACTGCCGAGCGCGAATTGATGTCGATATCCGCGCATTCGGCGATCTGCGCGATGCCTGCGTTGCCCGGCGCCACGATCAGGCGGTCGCATTTGGGATTCTGCTTGATCGCCCAGGCCAGCGCATGTTCGCGCCCGCCGCCACCCATTACCAGAATGTTCATCGCAACCGCCCCCGCCTTGGCCTTTGTTGCGCAGCGGTCTAGGGTATCACTGCCACCCTGACAAGCACGAGCGCCCACCCCATGGATCTGATCGACGACCCGCAGCCGGTGTCCAACACCCCCGAATTCACTGTGGCCGACATTTCGGGCGCCGTGAAACGCGTGATCGAGGGCGAGTTCGGCCGCGTCCGCGTGCGCGGCGAAGTCGGGCGCGTGGTGATCGCGCGCACCGGGCACATGTATTTCGACCTCAAGGACGACCGCGCAGTTCTGTCCGCCGTCAGCTGGAAGGGCCAGGTTTCCCGCATGCGGGTGCGCCCCGAAGAAGGGATGGAGGTCATTGCCACAGGCCGGATGACCACTTTCGGGCCGCAGTCGAAATATCAGCTTCAGGTCGAAAGCGTGGAACCCGCAGGCGCCGGCGCCCTGATGGCCATGCTGGAAAAGCGCCGCGCAGCGCTCGCCGCCGAGGGGCTGTTCGATGCAGGGCGCAAACGGTCCCTGCCCTATCTGCCGCGGGTGATCGGGGTGGTGACCTCGCCTTCGGGGGCGGTCATCCGCGATATTCTGCACCGCCTGCGCGACCGCTTCCCGGTGCATGTGATTGTCTGGCCTGTGGCGGTCCAGGGCGAGCGTTGCGCGCCCGAAGTCGCCCGCGCCATCGCCGGGTTCAACGCGCTGCCCGCGGGCGGCGCGATCCCCCGCCCCGATGTGCTGATCGTCGCGCGTGGCGGCGGCTCGATCGAGGATCTGTGGGGCTTCAACGAGGAGGCTGTAGTCCGCGCCGCTGCCGCATCGGATATCCCTCTGATTTCGGCGGTGGGGCATGAAACCGACACCACGCTGATCGACCACGCTGCCGACCGGCGCGCGCCCACGCCCACGGCGGCGGCCGAAATGGCGGTGCCGGTGCGCGCGGACCTGCTGGCGCATGT
>SKKS01000281.1 GCA_007123625.1 Paracoccaceae bacterium | reverse complement strand
GTCGCTTTCGCGCGCGATGGACGAGGTCGGCACATTGACCACGCTCAGCACCCGGCCCACCTTGCCCTTCATGTGCCGCAGCGCAGCAAGGGTGTCGGCGGTCTCACCCGACTGGCTGACCACGACCGCCACGTCCTGCGGCCCCAGCACCGGACCGCGATAGCGGAATTCCGAGGCAATGTCGCAATCCACCGGGATGCCCGCGATCTGTTCGAACCAGTATTTCGCCACCTGCACGGCATAGAATGCCGTCCCGCAGGCCACCATGACCACGCGGCCTGCCTGCGCGAAATCGGTGCCCTCGGCCAGATGCAATCCGTCGTCGGGACCGGTGTAGAATTCAAAAGCCGCGCGCAGGACCGACGGTTGTTCGGCGATTTCCTTGGCCATGAAATGGCGGTGACCGCCCTTGTCGACGCGCATGTTGTCGACGCGGATGCGGGCCACGGCACGCGCGACCGGCGCACCATCCGCGTCGAAGACCTGCACGCTGTCCCTGCGCAGGACCGCCATGTCGCCTTCGTCCAGATAGGTGATGCGGTCGGTCATGGGTGCAAGCGCGATGGCATCGGAGCCCAGATAGACCTCGCCCGTGCCGTGCCCGATGGCCAGCGGCGAGCCCCGCCGCGCACCGATCAGCAGATCGTCCTCGCCCTCGAACAGGAACGCCAGCGCAAATGCACCCTCCAGCCGCGCAAGCGTGGCGCGCGCGGCCGCGACCGGCCCCAGGCCGCTGGCAAGATGCCGCGCGGTCAGGTGCGCGATCACCTCGGTGTCGGTATCCGAGGCAAGATTCACGCCCGCATCGGCCAGTTCGATGCGCAGGGCGCGAAAATTCTCGATGATCCCGTTGTGGACCACCATCACCGGCCCCGCCGCATGCGGATGGGCATTGCTGATGGTGGGCGCACCATGGGTCGCCCAGCGGGTGTGCCCGATACCGGCCTTGCCCGGCAGGGGTTCGTGCACCATCAGGTCCGACAGGTTGATCAGCTTGCCCACCGCGCGGCGCCGGTCCAGATGCCCGTTGCTCAGCGTGGCGATCCCCGCGCTGTCATAGCCGCGATATTCCAGTCGCTTGAGCGCATCCAGGATCAGGGGTGAAACCTCGTGCTGGCCCAGAACGCCGACAATGCCACACATCAATGCTTTCCTTTTGCTATATCGCTTGCCGCGCGCAACCGCTGCATCAGCCGCGCGCCCAGCCCCGGCTTCGTCACCTGCCGCGCGCGGCCCAGCGCCAACGCGCCGTCGGGGACATCATCTGAAATAACCGACCCGGACCCCGTGACCGCCCCCGCGCCGACCCGCACCGGCGCCACCAGCATGGTGTCCGACCCGATGAAGGCGCCCGCGCCGATTTCGGTGCGGTGCTTCGACACGCCGTCATAGTTGCAGGTGATCGTGCCCGCGCCCACATTTGCGCCCTGCCCCACATGCGCGTCGCCCAGATACGCCAGATGGTTCGCCTTGGCGCCTTCGTCCATGACCGTGTTCTTGACCTCGACGAAATTGCCGACGCGCACATCCTCGGCCAGTTCCGCGCCGGGGCGCAGGCGCGCGAACGGACCCACCACGGCACCCCGGCTGACATGGCAGCCCTCAAGGTGCGAAAACGCGCGGATCGTCGCGCCCGATTCCACCGTGACGCCGGGACCGAACACCACGTTGGGTTCCACCAGTGCATCGCGGCCGATCACCGTATCAAGGGCGAAATGCACCGTATCGGGCGCCAGCAGCGTCACCCCGGTGTCCAGCGCTTCGGCACGCGCGCGGGTCTGGAAGGCGGCCTCGGCGGCGGCCAGTTCCGCGCGGGTGTTGATCCCCAGCGTCTCGGACTCGGGGCAGAGCACGACACCGGCGCGCAGGCCCCGCGCAGTGGCCAGCGCCACGATATCGGTCAGGTAGTATTCGCCCGCCGCATTGTCGCAGCCCACCCCGGCCACCAGGTCGAACAGCAGGCCCGCATCGGCGCAGACAACGCCGCTGTTGCACAACGTGACCGCGCGCTCGGTCGCGTCGGCGTCCTTGAACTCCACGATCCGTTCCAGCCGGTCGCCATCCATGATCAGGCGGCCATAGCGGCCCGGGTCGTTGGCCTCGAACCCCAGCACCACGACGTCATGCTGCGCACGGGCGGCGCGCATCCGCTCCAGCGTGTCGGCGCTGATGAAGGGCGTGTCGCCGTACAGCACCACCGCATCGCCCCCGACCCCGTCCAGCGCGGCCCGCGCCTGCGCCACGGCATGCGCTGTGCCAAGCTGCTCGGACTGCTCCACAACGATGGCCATGTCATCCAGCGCCAGCACCGCGCGGCGGACTTCGGCGGCGCCATGCCCGGCCACGACAACCACCCGGCCCGGCTCCAGCGCGCGCCCCGCTTGCAGCGCATGCCCCACCAGCGCCACCCCCCCCAGCGGGTGCAGCACCTTGGGCAGGTCCGAATTCATCCGCGTGCCCTGCCCGGCCGCCAGTACAATCAGCGATATCCCCATGCGCGTGGTTCCTGTTATCATGTGCCCGGCCCTTGTTGTCGCCTGTTCTACCGGCTCTTGCATCGGATGCAACAGCGCGGCGAATCACGCTTGGCAACAGGGCGTAACATGGGCGCAGACCCGCCGCCCGGGCATCGGACGTCCCCGCGCACAAGTTGACCGAGATCAACGCCGCGCGATGCGCCCGCCGCTACGGTCGTGGCTGCGAACCGAACAGGAAGGAGACCATCATGTACGCGCGCATCATCGTCGCTGTCGATCTTGGCAATATGGAACAGTGCAAGACGCTGCTGGACAAGGCTGTGCAACTGATCGACGCCGGGGGCGAAATCCGGCTTCTGCACGCGCTTGAGGAAGTGCCGAGCTATATCGCCGCCGAGTTGCCGCGCGACCTGTCGGACCGTCGCCGGGCCGAGGCAAGGATGGAGCTGAAAACGCTTGCCGGCGGTGTGGATGCACGGATCGAGGTCGAGGTCCGCACCGGGGCCGCGTCGGGGCAGATCCTGCAATCGGCCGAGGACAGCAACGCCGACCTGATCATGATCGCATCGCACAAACCGGGCCTGAGCGATTACTTCATCGGCTCGACAGCGGCGCGCGTGGTCCGTCATGCGCAGACGTCGGTTCTGATCCTGCGCTGAATCTGGCGTTTGTCGCAACAGGCCGGTTTTCCGGCGCTGCCGGGTAGTCGTGGCGGCACATGACCGCTAGACTGCCCGCGCACACCGCCGATCCCAAGCGCCAAACCGGCCCAACACCGTTCTGGAGGCACCGATGTACGACACAATCCTGATTGCAGCAGCGCTGTTCAACAAGGGCGACACAACCCGCACCCTGGTCGCCAAGGCGCGCGGGATGCTCAATTCCGGTGGCAAGATCGTGCTGGTGCATGTGATCGACGAGATCCCGCAATACGCCGCAGCGCGCATCCCGGCCGAGTTCAAGAACACCCGTCAGGCCGAGGCGAAAGCCGAGCTGGAAGCGATTGCGCGGGACGCGGGCGGCATTCCGGTCGAGGTGGTCGTGCGCGCAGGCACCCCTTCGGCAGGAATCCTTGGCACCGCGTCCGAAAGCAAGGCCGATCTGATCATGATCGCATCGCACAAGCCCGGCTTCAGTGACTATTTCATCGGCTCGACCGCGGCGCGGGTGGTTCGGCATTCGGAAACATCGGTGATGGTCCTGCGATAAGCTGGGCCAATCGACCCGCACAGGGCGTGCGGGTTTGATCTTGGCGCGATTGCATGGCAGGGTGTCCCCTGTCAGCGCTATCGCGCCAAAGCGAACACCTGAACCGGACCTGGGAGATCTTTCATGTACGATTCCATTGTTGTTGCCGCCGCCTTGTTCAGCAAGGGGGCGACCACGCGCGGCCTGATCGAGAAGGCCAGCAAGATGCTGAACCCCGGAGGCACCATCACCATCGTGCATGTGCTCGACGAGATCCCCGCCTACATGGTCGCGGCGATGACCAAGGACCAGTTGATGAACCACCGCAAGGCGGTGCGCGCGCAACTGGAATCACTGGCGACCACGGCGCGCGGCAAACAGGTCGACATCGACCTGCGCGCGGGCAAGCCTTCGACCCAGATTCTGGAATGCGCGGCTGAATGCAAGGCCGACCTGATCATGATCGCATCGCACAAGCCAGGGCTGAGCGATTATTTCATCGGTTCCACCGCGTCGCGCGTGGTGCGCCATTCACCGATTTCCGTTCTGGTGTCGCGGCGCTTCACCTGAGCACTCTCCTCATGCGCGGGATGCCGCGAATGGACGCTTGAATGCCGCGCCCGGTCTTTTTCCGACCGGGCGTTCGGGTATCTAGCATCCTGACACCGCGCGCAGGAGCCCCCGATGACAGACCCGCTTGTGATCTTCACGCCATCGGGCAAGCGCGGGCGGTTTCCGGCGGGCACCCCGGTCCTGACCGCCGCGCGCCAACTGGGCGTGGATCTGGACAGTGTCTGCGGCGGACGCGGCATCTGCTCCAAGTGCCAGGTCTCGCCCGGGGTGGGCGAATTCTCCAAGCATGGGGTGACGGTGGCGCCGGACGCGCTGTCGGAATGGAACGCGGTCGAACAGCGCTACAAGGACAAGCGCGGCATGATCGACGGGCGGCGGCTGGGCTGTCAGGCGCGGGTGATGGGCGATGTGGTCATCGACGTGCCCGCCGAAAGCCAGGTGCACCGGCAGGTGGTGCGCAAATCCGCCACCGCGCGCGATATCGTCATGGACCCGGCCACACGCCTTTTCTATGTCGAGGTGGCCGAGCCGGACATGCACGAGCCTTCGGGCGATCTGGAGCGGCTGGCCGATGCGCTGAAAAAGCAATGGGAAATCAGCAGCATCCACGCCGATATTGATGTCCTGCGCAAGCTTCAGCCGACCCTGCGCGCAGGCAAATGGGCTGTCACGGTGGCACTTTTTCGCGACCATCATGGCGGGGCGTGGCGGCTGATCGACCTCTGGCCCGGCCTGCGCGAGGCTCCGCTTTGCGGCATGGCCATCGATCTGGGATCGACCACCATCGCCGCGCATCTGGTGGACCTGCGCACCGGGGCCGTTCTCGCGTCGAACGGGATCATGAACCCCCAGATCCGCTTTGGCGAGGATCTCATGAGCCGCGTCAGCTACGCCATGATGAACCCCGGCGGCGACCGTGAAATGACCCGCGCCGTGCGCGAAGGCATGAACACGCTGATTGCCGAAACGGCCGCCGAGGCCGGCGTGGACACCCGCGATCTGGTCGAGGCCGTGGTCGTCTGCAACCCGGTCATGCATCACCTGTTCCTGGGCATCGACCCGGTGGAGCTGGGTCAGGCACCGTTCGCGCTGGCGACCTCGGACGCGGTCGAACTGCCTGCGCGCGATCTCGGCCTCGGCGCGCTGAACCCGGCGGCGCGGTTGTATATGCTGCCCTGCATCGCAGGCCATGTGGGCGCCGATGCCGCCGCCGTCGCCCTGTCCGAAGCACCCGACCAGTCCGAGGATCTGGTGCTGGTGGTCGATGTGGGCACCAATGCGGAAATCCTGCTGGGCAGCCGCGCGCGCGTTCTGGCGTGTTCCTCGCCCACTGGCCCCGCGTTCGAAGGCGCGCAGATCAGCTCTGGCCAGCGCGCCGCGCCCGGCGCCATCGAGCGGCTGGAAATCGACCCCGCCACCAAAGACCCGCGCTTTCGCGTCATCGGCTGTGACCTGTGGTCGGACGATCCCGGCTTTGCCCAAGCCAACGCCGCCACCGGGATCACCGGCATCTGCGGCTCCGGGATCATCGAGGCGGTGGCCGAAATGCGCATGGCGGGCATTGTCGATGCCACCGGGCTGATCGGATCGGCGGAACAGACAGGCACCTGGCGGAGCCAGCCCGAAGGGCGCACCCACGCCTATCTGATCCATGACGGCAGCGCCACGGGCGGACCGCGCATTACCGTGACCCAAGGCGATATCCGCGCGATCCAGCTTGCGAAATCGGCACTTTATGCTGGTGCGCGGCTGCTGATGGATGAACTGGGCGTCGACCGGGTGGACCGGGTGGTGCTTGCGGGCGCCTTTGGCGCACATATCTCGCCGAAGCACGCAATGGTGCTGGGCATGATCCCAGACGCACCGCTCAGTATGGTAGCAAGTGCGGGCAACGCCGCCGGGACCGGTGCGCGGATCGCCCTGTGCAACACCGCCGCGCGTGCCGCGATCGAAGCCACGGTACAGCGCATCCACAAGGTCGAAACCGCGATCGAGCCGCGCTTTCAGGAGCATTTCGTCAACGCCAGCGCCATGCCCCACGCGGTCGATACCTTCCCGGAACTGGCAAAAGTGGTCACCCTTCCGGATGTCAGCTTCAACACCGGTGGCGGCGAGGGCGATTCGACACGACGACGTCGGCGGCGCGGCTAACGTCGCACGGCAGGACTATTTTGAACGCTTTCGCTGCTTGGCACCCTTCCCCGACGCTGTGCCGTGCGGCACTGTGCTTTGAGGCTTGTCGGCGGTGCGGGGCAACCGGCCCATACCACGCGTTCGGGGAAACATGCTGCTGCGACGCCCAAGCAAAAGCCGCATCAACATGCGCAGCATGCGGGCCAGTGACATGATGATACCCTCCTGAAACAGGTCGCCCCTTCTTCGGTGGGGGAGGCAACCATAGCACGCCATTGTGCCCGGACCAACCGTGCGGGCGGGATCAGTCCTCGAACAACTCGCTCTGACCCCGGGTGGCGCTTTCCTCATCGTCTTCATCCGCAAGCGCCCGCCCCGGCACCGGGCGGCTGTCCAGCAGCCCCGCTGCGCGTAACTCGGCCAGTCCGGGTAGGTCGCGCGCGGATTCCAGCCCGAAATGGTCCAGGAACGCTTCGGTCACGACGAAGGTTACCGGGCGCCCCGGGGTCATCCGTCGGCGGCCCAGGCGGATCCATTCCAGTTCCATCAACTGGTCGATTGTCCCGCGCGACACGGCAACGCCGCGGATTTCCTCGATCTCGGCGCGCGTGACCGGCTGGTGATAGGCGATGATCGCCAGCGTTTCGACCGCTGCCCGCGACAGCTTGCGGGTTTCCGTCCGTTCGGATTGCAGCAGCCAGCCCAGATCGGGCGCGGTGCGCATGGCCCAACGGTCGCCCACCCGCACCAGGGTCACCCCCCGCCCGACATAGCGTGAACGCAGATGCACCAGCGCCTCGGCCGGATCGCAACCCTGGGGCATCCGTGCGGCAAGCTCCGCAACGCCCAGCGGCGCGGCCGAGGCGAACAGCATCGCCTCGACCATGCGTTCCTGTTCCGCCATGGGCGGGACCGAAAACAGCAAGGGATCGTGTTCGGCCCTCATGGTGTGCGTTTCCGGCGCAGGTGGATAGGGGCAAAGGTATCGGACTGCCGCAGGTCGATCTGCCCTTGCTTGGCCAGTTCCAGCGTCGCCGCGAAGGTCGAGGCCATGGCCGAACGTTTGCGCGCAGGCGCCCCGCGCCAGCCATCCGGCAGGAACCGCTGCAGCGCGGTCCAGTCCAGGGTCTGTGGCAACAGCGCGCTCATGCGTTCCAGCGCGGCATCAAGCGCATAGATATCGCGGCGCTCGAACGCGTAGGGGCGGAAATCGTCGCGAGTTCGCAGCCGCGCATAGGCGCGCATCAGGTCCAGCAGCGTCGCCTGAAACTCGGTCTTGCGGGTCAGCGACGCGGCCTCGGGGGCGCCGCGCGGGTAGAAATCCATCCCCTTGCGCGCGCGCCCCATCAATTGCGCAGCCGCCCCGCGCATGGCCTCGAGCCGCTCCAGCTGGAATGCCAGATGCGCGGCCAGTTCTTCACCCGAGGGGCCGTCCTCGGTCGGATCGGGGGGCAGCAGCAGGCGCGACTTCAGATAAGCCAGCCACGCCGCCATCACCAGATAATCCGCCGCCAGTTCGATCCGGAGCGCGCGCGCCTGTTCGACAAAGGCCAGATATTGCTCGGCCAGGTGCAGAACCGAAATCCGGCGCAGATCGACCTTCTGAGTGCGCGACAGCGTCAGCAACAAGTCCAGCGGCCCTTCGAAGCCATCCACATCGACGATCAGCGCCTCGGCGCTGCGGCGGTCATCGACGGCTTGGGTAAACTCGTCTGGCGCGTGCATGGTCCCTGCCCCGTTGGTGGCGCGATCCTAGGAAAACGTGCCGTCGCTGTCCACCGCGCCGGTGGCGCGCCAGTGATCAGGGCCGCGTTTGTGCGGCCACGGCAGGTTCGTGGACACCCGGCGGCAGTAGTCGGCCTGCGACAGCAGCCGCAATCCGGGCCGGGGCGCGGTATGAGAAGCAGAATCGGGTGTCACCACCTCGGCGGCCACGGCGCGGGTCAGTTGCGCAGGCCCGCTGTCCCACCAGGCATAGGGTGCGGGCGTCCGGTCCAGCGCGGCGCAGACATGGTCCAGCGCGCGGGAGAAAACCGGCTCGGCGGGGCGCGCGGCAAGGAAGTTGTTGGCCACCGTGCCAAACCCGCGCTCGATGCACAGAACCACGCGTGCGCCGTCCAGCCACGGCGTCACGGGCACGCGCGGGTATTCGTCCAGGTCCGCGAAAATGCCGCCTTCGGACAGCATCAGGCACAGACGGAACAGATCCGCGCGCAGGGCGGGCGCGGGCAACGCCGCAAAGCGGTCCGCCATTGCCGCCCCATGATGCGCCCGCAGCCAGTCGCGCGCCGATGTGGCATCGTAAAGGGTCTGCGCGAACCCCGGATGCAGGGCCGACCAGCGCGCAAGCGCGCGCGGCAAGGCGGGGCTTTCCGGCCCGTCCCAGTAATGCGCGATCCTTTGCGGGATCGGTGTTGCGGGGGGTATTGCGGGCACAAAGGGCCAGTCACGCGCGCCAACATGCGCCGCCGCCGGGCCGGGACTTGCTGCGGGATCGGGGCCGTTGGCATTCAGTGCGTCCGCGACGATCAGATCCCGCAAATCCGGGGGCGCGTCAGTGCCGGTCTGCGCGCGTTTCAGCATGGCGAAACGGTCCAGCGCCATTTGCGCGGCCTGCGGATCGCGGGCGGCGAAGTGCAGCCGCGCGGCCAGCAACCACAGCGGCATGCGGGCGGGAAAGGCATCCGCCACCGGCGCCAGCGCCGCCAGCCCCGCAGCCGGGTCGCGCTGCCACAGCGCAAGCTCTGCCCGCAACAGCGCCAGATCCGCACGCGCAGGCGCGGTGACAGC
>SKKS01000264.1 GCA_007123625.1 Paracoccaceae bacterium | reverse complement strand
CGGGCGGCCCCCTGCAGCAACGTCGGGCGGTGCGCGGGTGTGACCGGTTCTCCCGCCCGCCGCCATGCATCGAAGATGCACCCCGGCGGTTGGGCCGGGCGGCGCGGGCAAGCCCGCGCCGCGTCGCATCTGTGCAGGCAATACCCGCCGACCGAGGGGTCAGGCGGCACGGAAGTCAGGGCAGAGTCGGTGCCTTGGAGGGCGACTCGGCATGCGGTCCCGTCACCGGTCACCGGTCGCACACGCGGTGGCCGCTTACTTGTCCCTGTCGGCAGAGCCCGCCTGCATCCGGTCAAGCAAGTCGAGCACCCGGCGCACGCGCGGATCGGCAAGGGCATAGACGATCTGGTTGCCGTCGCGCCGTGTGGTGACCAGCCGCTCATGGCGCAGCCGGGCAAGTTGCTGGCTGACCGCCGCCTGCCGCGACATGCAGAGCCGTTCGAGTTCCGCCACGTTCCGTTCACCCATGCGGAGATGATAAAGGATCAACAGGCGACCGTCATGACCAAGCGCCTTGAGGAAGGCAGCCGCATCAAGGGCGCGCGCCTGCATCGATGACGGCACAAGCGCGGTACGCCCACCTCCCGGCAGGCGGGATGGCGGAGTATTGTCCGCGTCATGCGACATGTTCGGCTTCGGTTGAACGGGACCCTCCTGACGGCAATTGCGTGCGCATATCGTAGCAGGGCGGCGCGCGGCAGGCGAGAGGGCTATCCGTTCCCGGTTCCAGGCGGGACAGGGACTGGCAAGGTCCCTTCGGGCAGGTTCCGCAGCATCCGTTCCAGATAGCCCCAGAAGAAATCCACGCCGGGATACCCGATGAGCCGGTCAAGTTCGACCCCGTCCGCGCCAAGAAGGATAAAGGTCGGCGTAAGTGCGGGGCGGCTGTTCAGGGTGATGCCGTCGGGTATGGGTCCCCGAAGCTGCATGCGGACAAGCGGCACATGCGCGCCGATGTCCGAGTTGGCGTAGCCCGGCGCCACATCACGGTTGAAACGGTGGCAATAGGGGCAGCCGGGTGCCTCGACCATCAGCAGGCGCGGCCCTTCGTCTGGGGACGTGTCCTGCCCGCTGTCGGCAAGCATACCCGCCGAGCTGGCGAAGACCACAACCGCGGCAAGGGTCAAGCAGACGATCACGCCGACCGCAGCGACGCGGCGGCGCACGGCGGCCACACAGATCCGGGGGCGGGGCTGGAAAAAACTCAACAACATGCGAAGATTGTAATATGTAACCCCATCCCGCGCAAGGCGCCCATTGTGAGCGGTCCGCGGCAGCACGCGGAGGGCTATCCGGCGGTGACATTTGCCACCGCCGCCGCGTGGGGTGCTGTCCTTTCTCTGGCCGTCGGGGTGTTGATACTGTTCGGTGCTGATCGCCACTGATTCGCTGGCCTTGATCGCGGATTCGATGCTGCGCGGCATGCTCTGGCTGGGGACACTGGGACAGGCGCGCGCCACAAGATTTCCGTGACATATTCAAGGTTTCTATAAACTACATGCGAATAGAAGAATTTGTCTTGCATGAATCGCATGCAGCGGTCTACACTCCTTGAACGGTCGCACAGGGTCACCCCACGCGCACCGGGGGGAGTGTCTGGGAGGACATCCGAAATCGCATTCCGGAGCCGGGCCACGCAGCGTGGGGATCGGTCTCGTTGATCACCGCCGGTGCAGCGTGATGCTTGTCCCGGCCAAGGCCCGCTCTTATCTGACGGGCAGACAAGACGAAAGGAGAGCGCCATGCTGACAAGACGTCAAACCCTGGCCGTGGGGGCAGGCGGTCTGGCCGTGACCATGTTGCCCGCCGTCGGCTGGTCGGCAACCGCCGACGACATCATCGCTGCATTCACCGGTGGTGCGACACCGGGCAGTGACGGGATATTCCTTGATGTGCCCGAGATCGCCGAGAACGGCAACACCGTGCCGGTCGGGGTGAATGCCCCGGGAGCAGAGGAAATCATCATCGTCGCCACCGACAATCCGCAACCCGGCGTCGCGACCTTCCGCTTCGGCGAGGCGGCGGGATCGCACAGCGTTTCGACCCGCATCCGGCTGGGCGGCACGCAGGACGTGGTCGCAGTCGCCCGCATGGCCGATGGCAGCTTCGTGCAGGCCGCGGCCGAGGTGAAGGTCACCATCGGCGGCTGCGGCGGCTGAGCCAGAGCAAGGAGAACCCACATGTCCGATGTCAGACCTCGTATCCGTGCGCCGCGCGACGCCGCCGCCGGATCGTCCGTGAACATCCGCACGCTCATCAGCCACCCGATGGAGTCGGGCACCCGGCGCGACTCCGACGGCACGCTTGTGCCCCGCCAGATCATCAACCGCTTTGCCTGTACCTTCAACGGGCGCTCGGTGATCGACATGGATATCGAACCGGGCGTGTCCGCCAATCCGTACATCGAATTCGACGCTGTGGTGGACGAGTCCGGCACGTTCGAATTCACCTGGTACGACGATGACGGCACGGTCTACTCCGCAACGCACGAGATTGCCGTAAGCTGAGCCGCAACACCTGCGCGCCCCGGTCGACCGGTCGGGGCGGGCGCTGAAACAGAATCAGGCCGGGCAAACCGGCCAATGGGACACGGTCACTTCAGGAACACACCGACGTTTTCGGGCAGGTCGCGCAGCATCCGGCGCGGGCTGACGGGAAAGGTTTGCCTGAAGCGGTCGCGACGAAAGGGAACACATGGTCTCGCGCAGGGAATTTCTGCAGGCCAGCGCCGCCGCTGCGGCAATCTGGGGGGCGTCGGGCAGTGCCAACTGGGGGCGGCTGGCCGCGCAGCAACGGCTCAGCCAGGACGACCTGCTTGGGCGCCGGACCTTCGGCAATGTCACCCTGGCCCATGTCACTGATATTCACGCGCAAACGCGCCCGGTCTGGTTCCGCGAACCCGAATGGAACATCGGCGTGGGCGACTTCGCGGGCCTGCCGCCGCACCTGACCGGCAAGGCCATGCTGGACCATTACGGGGTCGCGCCGGGCAGCGGGCAGGCTTATGCACTGGCCTATCCCGACTTTGCCGCGCTGGGACAGGCCTATGGGCGCATGGGCGGGATGGACCGCGTGGCGACCGTTCTCAATGCCATCCGCGCCGACCGCGCCGATGCGATTCTGCTGGACGGGGGCGATACCTGGCACGGGTCAATGGTATCGCACCTGACGCGCGGGCAGGACATGGTCGAGGTGATGAACCACCTCGGCGTGGATGCGATGACCTCGCACTGGGAATGGACCTTCGGGCAGGACCGGGTGCACGAGGTGGTGGCCGGGCTGCCGTTCCCGTTTCTGGGACAGAATATCTATGACGCCGAATGGGACGAGCCCGAATTCGACGACTACGCCCTGTTCGAACGCGGCGGCACGTTGGTGGCGGTGATCGGGCAGGCGTTCCCCTACATGCCTATCGCCAATCCCGGCTGGATGTTCCCCGACTACAGCTTTGGCATCCGCGAACGCCGTCTGCAGGAGGTCGTGAACGAGGTCCGCGCCGCCGGGGCCGGGCTGGTGGTGGTGTTGTCGCACAACGGCTTTGACGTGGATCGCAAGCTGGCGGGCCGGGTGCAGGGGATCGACGTGATCCTGACCGGGCACACCCATGACGCGCTGCCTACGCCCGAACGGGTGGGGCAGACGCTGCTGATTGCCAGCGGCAGCCACGGCAAGTTCGTCACGCGCCTGGATCTGGATGTGCGCGACGGTCGGTTGCACGATTTCCGCCATGACCTGATCCCGGTGTTTTCGGACATCATCGTGCCCGACCCGGACATGGCCGCGCTGATCGACAGGCACCGCGCGCCGCACAAGGACGCGCTGGAGGAAGTGCTGGGCACGACCGAATCGCTTCTGTTCCGGCGGGGCAATTTCAACGGCACCTGGGATGACCTGATCTGCAACGCCATGCTGGAAGAACGCGACGCCGAGATCGCGCTCTCGCCCGGTGTGCGCTGGGGCGCAAGCCTCATGCCCGGCGATGCCATCACCCGCGAGGCCGTGTTCAACGTGACCGCCATGACCTATGGCCAGTGCTACCGCATCGAAATGACCGGCGAGATGCTGCACACCATCATGGAGGATGTGGCCGACAACCTGTTCAATCCGGACCCGTACCTGCAACAGGGCGGCGACATGGTGCGGGTGGGGGGCATGGGCTACACCATCGACGTGTCCGCACCCATGGGCAACCGCATCACCGGCATGCACCTGATCGCCACCGGCGAGGCGCTCGATCCCGCGCGCAACTATTCGGTCGCCGGATGGGCCAGCGTGAACGAAGGCACCGAAGGCCCGCAGATCTGGGACGTGGTCGAGGCGCATGTTCGCCGCCACGGCACCATCCGCCTGGACCCCAACACATCCGTCACCGTGCGCGGAGTCTGAGCGCGGTGTCTGACCACAAGCGGCCCGGCCGGGGCCATCAGAGAAGGAGAAGCAGCGTCATGACAGACACTCCCCATGACGACACCCACAAGGAGGGCCCCAGCCGACGCGCCTTTTTGCGCGGTGGTGCGCTGGCAGCGGCAGGTGTCGGGGCAGGGGTCGGGGCCGCGCGCGCCGCAACCCCGGACCCGCTGATCACCGAGGTACAGCCCTGGGCGCAGTTCCTGGGCGACGGGGTCGATGTCGCGCCCTACGGCATGCCAATCCGGTTCGAGGGCGATGTAATCCGGCGCAACGTGGAATGGCTGACCGCCGACACGATCAGCTCCATCAACTTCACGCCCATTCACGCGCTGGACGGGACGATCACACCGCAGGGCTGTGCCTTCGAGCGGCACCACTCAGGCGCGATCGAGCTGAGCAAACCCGATTACCGGCTAATGCTGAACGGGTTGGTGGACCGGCCTCTGGTGTTTTCCTACGACGACCTGGAACGCTTCCCGCGCGAACAGCATGTGTATTTCTGCGAATGCGCGGCCAATGGCGGCATGGAATGGGCGGGCGCGCAGCTCAATGGCGCGCAATACACCCACGGCATGGTCCACAACATGGAATACACCGGCGTGTCACTGCGCACCCTTCTGAATGAAGCGGGGGTCAAGCCCGAAGGGTCGTGGGTCTACGCCGAAGGGGCGGATGCGGCCTCGAACGGGCGGTCGATCCCGCTGGACAAGGCGCTGGACGATTGCCTTGTGGCCTTCAAGGCGAACGGTGAGGCGCTGCGCATGGAGCACGGCTATCCGGTGCGACTGGTGGTGCCGGGCTGGGAGGCGAACATGTGGCTGAAATGGCTGCGCCGCCTGACCGTCACCGATGGCCCGGTCCATGCTCGCGAGGAAACCTCGAAATACACCGACCTGATGCCTGACGGGCGCGCGCGCAAGTTCACCTTCGTGATGGACGCGAAGTCGGTGATCACCGCGCCGTCGCCGCAGGTGCCGATCCGGCACGGGGCCGGGCCGCTGGTGCTCAGCGGGCTGGCATGGTCGGGGCGCGGGCGGATCACGCGGGTGGATGTGTCGCTGGACGGTGGCGTGAGTTGGCAGACCGCGCGGATCGCGGGCGATGCGAAGCCGATGGCGCTGACGCGGTTCTATCTGGATATCGACTGGGACGGGTCCGAGATGTTCCTGCAATCGCGCTGCGTGGACGAAACCGGCTATGTCCAGCCCACCAAGGACGCCCTGCGCGAGATCCGCGGGCTGAACTCCATCTATCACAACAACGGGATCCAGACCTGGTGGGTCAAGCCCGACGGGGAGGTCGAGAATGTCGAGGTCGGTTAAGATATTCGCAGGATCGGCGCTGGCGACAGCGTTGGCCACTGTGCCCGCCCTGTCCGAACCGCTGGGGTTGGGCCGCGCCGCAATGCCGGATGAAATCGCCGCCTGGGACCGCACGGTCATGCCCGACGGCCGTGGCCTCCCCGAAGGGGGTGGCAATGTCTTTGACGGCGAAGATCTGTGGGTGGACTATTGCGCCGCCTGCCACGGCGACTTTGGCGAGGGCATGGGCAACTGGCCGGTGATCGCGGGCGGACGCAACACGCTGACCCACGACAGCCCGAAAAAGACCGTGGGCTCCTACTGGCCGTATCTGTCGACCGTCTGGGACTACACCAACCGCTCGATGCCCTTCGGCGCGGCACAGACGCTGACGTCGGACGAGGTCTATGCCATTGTGGCCTATATCCTTTATTCCAACGATCTGGTGGACGACGATTTCGAGCTGACGCACGAGAACTTCACCGAAATCGAGTTGCCGAACGAGGCCGGTTTCTATGAAGACGATCGCGACGATACCGAGGTGCCGCTGTTTTCAGGCGACCCCTGCATGTCCGACTGTCGCGACCCGGTGCAGGTGACGTTCCGTGCCGTCCTGCTGGACGTGACCCCCGACGACCCCGCCGGGGCGCGCGCACGGGCCGAGATGATGGGCGAAACGGTCGATCACGGCGACCACGATGAGGAAGCTGCCACCCCCGAAACTACGCGGGAGGAGGAGGTCCAGACTGCGTCACTTGATCCGGCGCAGGTCGCGGCCGGTGCGGCGCTGTTTCCGCGCCAGTGCGGCACCTGCCATCAGGTCGGTGACGGCGCGCGCAATGGCGCGGGGCCGGCGCTGAACGGGATAATCGGTGCCACGGCGGGCCATGCCGACGGGTTCCGCTATTCGCCCGCGATCACGGGTGCGGCCGATGACGGGCTGGTCTGGGACGCGGACGCGCTGCATGCGTTCCTCGAAGATCCGCGCAGCTATCTGCCGCGCAACCGCATGTCCTATCGCGGCATGTCGAATGCTGATGACCGCGCGGCGATCATTGCGTATCTTGCCAGCTACAGCGACTGAGGCGGGATGGTCATGAAAAAGCTGACTTTGACATGCGCTTTTGCGCTGGCGGCGCTTGGCGCGGCCCATGCGCAGCCCCTGGGCGATGTGGTTGCAGGGCAGGAAGTGTACGAATACGAATGCGCTGCCTGCCACATGATCGGTGAAGGCGCCGAACACACTATCGGTCCGCATCTGAATTACCTTTATGATCGCAAGGCCGGCGCGCATTCGGATTTCGATTATTCGCGCTCGCTGCAGCGGCAGGGGGCGGACGGCCTAGTGTGGACCTTCGCCACGCTGGACGCCTATATCAACAACCCGCGCGCGTTGGTTTCGGGTACCACGATGGGCTATGGCGGGCTGCGCGACGACGGCGAACGCGCCAATCTGGTGGCCTTCCTGCGCGAGTATTCGCACATGCCACAGAACATTCCCGAATCCTCGCCGACCGCGCGCCAGAACCTGCCCGAAATCTCGGACGACGTGCTGGCCATCGACGGCGATGCGGAATACGGCGAATTCCTTGCCTCGGAATGCGCGGCCTGTCACAGTCGCACCGGGCGCGACGACGGCATTCCCGGGATCGTCGGCTGGCCCGAGGAGCATTTCGTGGTGGCCATGCACGCCTATCGCCAGGAGTTGCGCCCGCACGAGGTGATGCAGATGATAGCCAAGCGACTGGGCGACGAGGAAATTGCCGCACTGGCTGCATACTACGGACAGCTCAGCCGAGGTGATTGATCGGGCCCGGCAACACAGTAAAGAACACGGTTCGCCGCGCTCCGGGCCCGCGCGCGGCACTGTCCCGCACCACTGGCCTGCGGCGGCGAATTGTTTCCGGAACGCGTGCAGAGGGAGGAAAAGGTTCGCAACGTGACGGTCTTGCTGCAGTTTCTGCTGCTCGACGCCCGTTCGGACCTGAAGTAGCTGTGGCGTAAAAGTCCAAACAGGAGGAATGGACAGATGACACTGAGCAGACGCAGATTCATGGGTACCACCTTGGCAGGTTCGGCGATCCTGACCGCCCCGGCGGTGACGGGTCAGTCCCGCCCGCGCGTGGTGGTGATCGGAGGCGGCTCGGGTGGTGCGACCGCCGCACGCTACATCGCCAACGACAGCCAGGGCGCGATCGACGTGACGTTGATCGAACCCACGCGGCGGTATTACACCTGCTATTTCTCGAACCTCTACATGGGCGGATTCTGGGAGTTTGACGACCTTGGCCACGATTATGGCCGTGTCGTCGGCGGCGGCGTCAATGTGGTGCATGACTGGGCGGTCGATGTGGACCGCGAGGCGCGCACCGTGGCGCTGGCCGGTGGCGGCAGCGTGCCCTATGATCGGCTGGTGGTTGCACCCGGCATCGATTTCGTGGACGGCGCCGTGCCCGGGTGGGATATCAATGCCCAGGGGCGCATGCCCCACGCCTACAAGGCCGGAAGCCAGACACAGCTGCTCAAGGCGCAGGTCGAGAACATGCGCGAGGGCGGCACCTATTGCATGGTGGCGCCGCCGAATCCGTACCGCTGCCCGCCCGGCCCCTATGAGCGGATCTCGATGGTCGCGCATGTGCTCAAGGAACGGAATCCCACCGCCAAGATCCTGATCGTCGACCCCAAGGAGGCGTTTTCGAAGCAGGCCCTGTTCGAAGAAGGCTGGGCGCGCCATTACCCCGGCATGATCGAACGTATCGGCCCCGATTTCGGCGGCGACAACGTATCGGTGGACCCCGAGGCGATGACCGTCAGCATTGACGGTGTGGTCGAGGATGTCGATGTCTGCAACGTCATCCCGGCACAGAAGGCCGGCCGCATTGCCGAAATCGCTGGGCTGACAAACGACGCCGGCTGGGCGCCCGCGCGGCCCAATGACATGCGCTCCCACATGGACGACCATGTGTTCGTGCTGGGAGATGCCAGCCAGCAGGGCGACATGCCGAAATCGGGCTTCTCGGCCAACAGTCAGGCCAAGGTGGTGTCCAATGTGATCCGGCACGAGCTGACCGATTCGCGTCTGTTCCCGGCACGTTATGCCAACACCTGCTGGTCGCTGATCGCCACCGACGACGGCGTGAAGGTCGGTGCCAGCTACGAGCCGACCGAGGAAAAGATCGCGTCCGTGTCGAGCTTCATCAGCCAGACCGGCGAAGATGACGACCTGCGCCGTCAGACCTATGAGGAAAGCATCGGCTGGTACAACGGCTTCGTCGTCGACGTGTTCGGCTGACGCACTTTGCGGACCCGGGGGCGGGTGCGAACCTGTTCCCGGGGTGTTTGCGGACGCCATGTGCTGTGTTGTCGCGCGTGTCAGCCGTCAGGCGGGCTGGACATTGTCGTGCCCGGAACTAGATCGCGGTTATGGACGCAGGGTACGACACAACCACATTCCGGTTCGACAACAGGTATGCGCGGCTTCCGGAGCGTTGTTTTGCGCGGGTCCCACCGGACCCGGCGCCGCATCCGTATGTCATTGCGTGGAATGCTGATCTCGCGTCAGAGCTT
>SKKS01000340.1 GCA_007123625.1 Paracoccaceae bacterium | reverse complement strand
GTTCAGGTGGACCAAGAGCGCCGAAGACATCCGCGCCCGTGAACGCCGCGCGCTCGACGCCTTGGACGAAGTCAGGCGAAACAGGTAGAAAGTGTCAGACTCAGAGCAGTAGTGTGTGAACTTGGGGGCCCGTGTGACCCGTGCACCGTGACTTTTGCCGCAAGGCCTTTGCTGTGTGACCAAAATCCCGCGTTCCGGCCCGGCGTCCCAGCCCATGACCCGTTGCGCCTGGTACGGCGCCAGCGTTCTCCTTGCGTCCAGCCGGGCTCCATCATGCGGCGCCGAACGGCCCCGTACCCGTGGGTCTTAGCCGTGCGCCAGGGCGGCTTATCCGCCATTGGCCGCGCGGGCGCGGGTCAGCGGCGAGTCAGCAATCCGCCCGGATGGCGGTGGAGGACGCCCTCGAGTTCCAGCGCGACGATTGCGCCCAGCACTTGCGCGGCCGGGGCGGCCAGATCGCGGATCAACTGGTCTTCGGCCACGGGCGCCGCGCCGGTAAGGGCCAGCAGCCGCGCATGCAGCGGATTGCGCAACGGGGGCGCGTCGGGGCGCGCTTGCGCATGTTGCGGGCGTTTTTTGGCGGGCGCTCCGGGCGGTGGCGCGGAAACGGGGGCGGCACCGGCACTGTGCTTTTGGCTGCGGCCAGTCGATTCCGGCGCTTCGGGTACATGGGTGATGCGTGGCGGTGCGTGGGTGGCAACGTTGCCCGTGCCCTGGGGGGGGGTGGCCCGGGGTGGTTGAGCGGCTTGGGGCGTGGGGGGCGGAGGCATGCCTTTGTCGGTCCTATTGGACCGCGCGGCTGGCGCGCTGTCGCCTGCTTCCTGGGCCGCGGCGGCGGTGGGCAACTGGGCTTGCCGAGCGGTCGCGGGGACGGGCGGGGGGGTGCTGTGGCCGGAGTGCGCCGGGCGCGCGCCGGGCGCGCGCGTGTGCTCCATGCGGGCGGCGACGCGATTCGCGGCGGGCGTAAGGGCTGCGGTATCGGGCAGCCGCAGGACCGCGCGAATATCCTCGACCCCTCGCACAAGAGTCGCGCCCTCGCGGATCAGGCGGTTGCAGCCGGCGGCGCGCCCATCGACGGGGTGGCCGGGGACGGCCATGATCTCGCGCCCCTGATCGAGCGCTTCGCGCGCGGTTATAAGGCTGCCGGACTTTTCTGCCGCTTCGACGACCACCACCGCCAGCGCCATTCCCGAGACGATCCGGTTGCGGCGCGGGAAATGGCGCGCTTGCGGGGCCATGCCCATGGGCTGTTCCGACAGCAGCAGGCCCGTTTCCGTGATTTTTTCATAAAGTGGCATGTTTTCCGTGGGGTAGACCATGTCCACCCCGCCCGCCATGATCGCCACGGTGCCCGTCGGCAGCGCGGCGGTGTGGGCGGCGGCGTCGATCCCGCGCGCCAGACCGGAAGTGATGACAATGCCGTGGTGGCCAAGTCCCTCGGCCAGCCGCCGGGCCATGCGAGTGCCCAGGCTGGACGCGTTGCGCGCGCCCACCAGGGCCACCGACGGACGCGCGGCCAGCGCCTGTTGCCCGATGGCCCAGAGTACCGGAGGCGCATCTGAAATCGCTGCCAGCGCGGCAGGGTATTCGGGGCTGCCATGCAGCAGCAAGCGCGCCCCAGCGGCGCGGCCGGCGTCGATTTCGCGCAAGGCGGTGGCTTCGGGGCAGGGGTGATAGTCGCGTACACCGGCGCAGCGCGCGACCTCGGGCAGCGCATCGAGCGCGGCTTGGGCACTGCCGTGTGCGTCGATCAGCCTGTGGAAGGTGCTGGGCCCGACACGGGCGGAGCGAATGAGACGAAGCTGCGTGAGCCCGTCCTCTTCTGCGGTGGGTGGGGTGATGGGTGGGTGAGAAGAAAACCAGTCTTGTACCATCGCCGCCTCGCCTCATTCTGAGGATGAAACTGCACGGCTTTGGTTAAGGCCCGGTAAAGATTCGCGCCCCCGCGCGCCCGTTTTCGCCCAGGACGCGGTTTTTCATGCACCGTGCCTGCCCATCGCCAACCCCGCCGCATGCCGACGATTCGCGCGGGGTCATCCGTCCGGCTGCGTCGGCGTGTCGAAGGCGCGGGGGCAGAGCCAGCGCAATATCCGGTGAAAGGCCAGCGCGCTCAGCACGCCGATTCCCGTGGGAACGAACGGCGCCATGCCGCCAAGCAGCGCACCGGCCACCGCGCCGCTGGCGGCACCGCCAAGGGCGAAGACCAGCCACCCGCCAAGCCCCAGCCGCATCGCGGTCCAGACTACCGGCACCGACAGAACCAACCCTATCCAGGAAAACGCGGGCACGAACACCAGCACCATGCCCAGCCCGAACACATAGGACGTCGGCCCGTCCGCCGGGATCGCGCGTCCCAGTGCCTCGAACGGCCAGCGATAGAGAAGCGACCCGAAGGCCAGCGCCAGCCCCAGCGGAATTGGCAGGACCCAGATCGCGGCGTACCCCGTCAGCCAGTCGCGCCAGGCCAGCACACAGTCGCCCCGTATGGCCGACCGCAGCGCGGCCATCAGGCGGCGCTGCCGCCGACGGTCAGCCCGCCGATCAGCAAGGTCGGCTGGCCCACGCCCACGGGCACCCACTGTCCGGCCTTGCCGCAATTTCCCATGCCGGGGTCCAGCGCCATGTCGTTGCCGATGCCGCGAATCCGTTGCAACGCGGTCGGCCCGTCGCCGATCAGCGTTGCGCCCTTGACCGGAGCGCCCACCTTGCCGTCCTTCACGCGGTAGGCTTCGGTGCACGAGAACACGAACTTGCCGTTGGTGATGTCCACCTGCCCGCCCCCGAACCCCACAGCATAGATGCCGTCCTTCAGGTCGGCCAGAATATCCGCCGGATCGGTGTCGCCGCCGGGCATGTAGGTGTTGGTCATACGCGGCATGGGAATGTGGGCATAGGATTCGCGCCGCCCGTTGCCGGTGGGCGCCACCCCCATCAGCCGCGCGTTCTGGCGGTCCTGCATGTAGCCCACCAGCACGCCATCCTCGATCAGGACGTTGCGCGCCGACGGCATGCCTTCGTCGTCGATGTTGATCGACCCGCGCCGGTCCGGGATGGTGCCGTCGTCCAGCACGGTCACGCCCGGGGCTGCGACCCTTTGTCCCAGCAACCCGGCAAAGGCCGAGGTTTGCTTGCGGTTGAAATCGCCTTCAAGCCCGTGGCCCACGGCCTCGTGCAGCAAGATCCCCGGCCAGCCGGGGCCAAGCACCACGTCCATCACCCCCGCAGGTGCCGGTTCGGCGCGCAGGTTCACCAGCGCGATGCGCAAGGCTTCGCGCGCGACCGGCTCCCAATGATCGCGCACCATCAGTCCCGCCAGCCCGAACCGCCCGCCGCCGCCCGCGCTGCCCGATTCCCGCCGCCCCTCGTGTTCGACGATTACCGCGATGTTCAGCCGCGCCATGGGGCGGATGTCGCGCAGGTGGATGTCCTCGGGGCGCAGGATCTCGACCTCCTGCAGCGAGGCGGCCAGCGAGGCGGTGACCTGCACCACGCGTGGATCGACCCCGCGCAGAAAGTCATCGATTTCGCGCAGCAGCGCTATTTTTCCCGAAAACGCAGCATCCGCCATGGGGTCGGCGTCGGAATAAAGCCGCCGGTTGGTGCCGCCGGGCGGGGGGGCCATCACCCCGCCGCCATCGCCCACGGCCAGACGCGCGGTGCCGACGGCGCGGCGCAGGGCGGAGTCGGTCAGATGGGTGGAATGCGCGTAACCCGCCACTTCGCCGCGTACCGCGCGCAGGCCGAACCCTTCGGAGGCGTCATAGCTGGCCGAGCGGATGCGCCCGTCATCGAGCATCAGCGCCTCGGAAACACGGCGTTCCAGAAACAGCTCACCATCGTCCGCCCCGGCCACCGCCTCGCGCAGAAGCGCCAGCGTGGCAGGTTTGTCCAGGTGTGTTTCGAAGGGGCGAAAGGGTGTGTCGGTCATGCCGCTGCGGCGCTCCTCTGGCGAAGTTCGGGTGTCGTTGATCCATGTCAAGCCGCGTCGGCTTGTCGCGACAGTTTTGCTTGTTCTACCCGTTCCAATATGGTTTTACATCCGCAAAGCTCAACGGGTGTCCGCCGAATGCCGCGCATCCTTTCCGGAAGCGGCGGACATAGAATAAGCGGCGGCGAATGCCGCACTGGGAACGGGAACACGACATGATTTTCTCCAAGGTTTCTTCGCGTGTTGCGGCTGCGGGTGCGGCTACGCTGGTTGCCGGGTCTGCGGCCGCCGAAGGCCAGCTGCCAGAACTGCCGTTTCTGGGCGTGCCGCATGCCGGTGGCATTTCCTTTCAGAATCCGGTGACGTCGCTGGCACGCGAGGTCGTGTTCCTGGACAATATGCTGTTGTGGATCATCACGCCGATCACGCTGTTCGTGACGGGTCTGATGATCTGGGTGATCGTCTTCCATAACCGCAAGGCGAACCCCGAGCCCGCGCGTTTCACCCACAACACACCGATCGAAATCGCCTGGACCGTGGTGCCCGCGCTGATCCTGGTGTTCATCGGGATCTTCACCTTTCCTGCGCTGCGCTACCAGCAGGTCATGCCCGAGGCTGATGTCACCATCAAGACCACCGGATACCAGTGGTACTGGGGCTACGAATACGTCGATCACGGGGTGGAATTCTCGTCCTTCATGCTGGAGCGGGACGAGCTGGCCGACTACGGGTATACCGATGATCTGTACCTGCTGGCCACCGACACGGCGATGGTTGTACCCGTCGGCCGCAATATCGTGGTGCAGGTGACGGCAGCGGATGTGATCCACGCATGGGCGATGCCGGCGTTCGGCGTGAAGCAGGACGGTGTTCCCGGGCGTCTGGCGGAATTGTGGTTCAACGCCGAGGAAGAAGGCGTCTATTTCGGCCAGTGTTCCGAGCTTTGCGGGATCAACCACGCCTACATGCCGATCACGGTCAAGGTCGTGAGCGAGGCCGAGTACATCGCCTGGCTGGAGCGTCAGGGCGCCGACTTCGCCCAGCAACCGCCGCTGCCGGGCTGGACGCCCGAAGTCCAGCTGGCTGCTACCGAGTAACATTCGCTTCTATCGACCCCGCGTGCGCAGGCTGCATCACGTGGGGCGGCAGCAAGGCTTACCTCTACGGGATCGACCTTTGACATGAGCGATATTCGCGCCGACATCGACACCGCTACCGTCCCCGCCGAGCCGGGGTTCGGCGACTATGTGGTGCTGCTCAAGCCGCGCGTCATGTCGCTTGTGGTGTTCACCGCACTGGCGGGGCTGCTGGTCGCGCCCGTTTCGCTGCATCCGGTCGAGGCGTTGGCCGCCGTGATCTTCATCGCGCTGGGCGCCGGGGCGTCGGGCGCGCTCAACATGTGGTGGGATGCCGACATCGACCGCGTGATGCGCCGCACCGCGCGCCGACCGATCCCGGCGGGCCGGGTCGAACCCGGCGAGGCGTTGGGCCTTGGTCTTGCGCTGTCGGGGATCGCAGTCGTGATGCTGGGGCTGGCGACGAACCTGCTGGCGGCGGGGCTGCTGGCGTTCACGATCTTCTTCTACGCGGTCGTCTATTCCATGTGGCTCAAGCGCTCGACACCGCAGAACATCGTTATCGGCGGCGCCGCCGGGGCGTTCCCGCCGATGATCGGCTGGGCGGCGGTCACCGGCAGCGTCGGGATCGAAGCCTGGCTGATGTTCGCGCTCATCTTCATGTGGACGCCGCCGCATTTCTGGGCGCTCGCGCTGTTCATGAAGGAAGACTATTCCAACGCCCGCGTGCCGATGCTGACGGTGACACACGGTCGCCGCGTGACCCGCGCGCACGTGCTGGCCTATACTGTTGCGCTGGTGCCGGTGGCGATCGCTGCGGGGTTCACGTCGATCGGCGGGCCGGTGTATCTGGCGGCAGCGGTGGTGATGAACGCGCTGTTCCTGCGCGGCGCCTGGGCGATCTGGCGGCGCAGCGAGGCGCAGGCCGAAGCCGATGGCTACCGCACCGAAAAGCAGGTCTTCAAGCTGTCGCTCTACTATCTCTTCGTCCATTTCAGCGCGCTGATGGTCGAGGCCGCGCTGCGGGCCACGAACGCGTATGCACTCATCGGTTTCGGGGGATAACCGGCATGACCATCCGCGCCACCCACGAAATCCACAAACGGCGATTCAGCCGCAATCTGGGCGTGGGCGTCACCCTTGTCGCCTTTATCGTGCTGGTGTTCGGCCTGACCATCGCCAAGGTCCAGAGCGGCGGAACGATCCAGGCCTATGACCACACATATCGCCCTGCGCTTCTGCCGCAAGACGACTGAAACACAAGAATCGGAGCCTTTGATGACATCCTGGTTCAAGACCCTCTCCGGCAAGCAGCGGACGCTGATGGCAACGGTGGGCACGGTCGTGTTCATGGGGGCCATGGGCTGGGCGGCGGTGCCGCTTTATGACCTGTTCTGCCGGGTGACCGGCTATGGTGGCACCACCAATGTCGCCAGCGCCGCCAGCGACCGGATTTCGGATCATACAGTGCGCGTGCGGTTCGATGGCTCCAAGGCGCGCGGCTTCCCGTGGGAGTTCCGGCCCGTCGAGCGCTCGATGGAGGTCCGCCTGGGCGAGATGGGCCTTGCCTTCTACGAGGCGTACAACCCTACTGATGAGGTCATCGCAGGCACCGCAAGCTACAACGTGACGCCGTATTCCGCCGGAATCTACTTCACCAAGATCGATTGCTTCTGCTTCGAGCTGCAGGTGCTGCAACCCGGTGAGCGGGTGCTGATGCCTGTGACATTCTTCGTGGATCCGGACATGCTGGATGACCGCGATGCACGCGACAACCATACCATCACCCTGTCCTATACCTTCCATCCGACCGATATTCCGGCGGACTATGCGGCGCTGCCCGGCGGAGCGATCCCGTTCGAGGAAACGGGCGTGACACAATAACAAGATAGTGCTGCGGTGCCGGTCGCCAGGCGCTGCGGACAACGGAACGACCAAGCGAGGGAACAACCAAATGGCGCACGAAAAGAACCACGATTATCACATTCTGCCGCCGTCGATCTGGCCCTTCGTGGGCGCGGTCTCGGGGTTCCTGATGCTGTTCGGGGCCGTCATGTGGATGCAGGGCAACGGCCCGTGGCTGTTCCTGATGGGCTTCGTCGGCGTGCTCTATGTGATGTTCGAGTGGTGGAAAGACATCGTCATCGAAAGCCATACGGGCGACCATACGCCGGTGGTTGTGATCGGGCTGCGCTATGGCTTCATCCTGTTCATCCTGTCCGAGGTGATGTTCTTCGCCGCGTGGTTCTGGTCCTTCTTCAAGCATGCGCTCTACCCCATGCACCCCGAAGGCCTGAGCCCCGCCATCGACGGACCCTGGCCCCCCGTCGGCGTGGAAACCTTTGACCCCTGGCACCTGCCGCTGATCAACACGCTGGTGCTGCTGCTGTCGGGTTGTGCTGCGACCTGGGCGCACCACGCTCTGGTGCACGGCAACAAGCGCGACGAGATCAAGATGGGTCTTGCCATCGCCGTGGTGCTGGGTGTGATTTTCACCTTCCTGCAGGCCTATGAGTACACCCACGCCGGTTTCGGATTCGCCGGAAACATCTATGGCGCCAACTTCTTCATGGCGACGGGCTTTCACGGCTTCCACGTTATCGTCGGCACGATTTTCCTCGCGATCTGTTTGCTGCGTGTCTATGCGGGCCATTTCACGGTGGAGCGCCATGTCGGGTTCGAGGCCGCCGCCTGGTACTGGCACTTCGTCGATGTGGTGTGGCTGTTCCTCTTTGCCTCGATCTACGTCTGGGGTCAGTAGCGACGCCCCGCGCGCATCCGGCCTTTGGCCGGATGCTACCCAAAGGCGCAAGGCGCGGGCCGCAAGGCGCGCGCCTTTCCGTTTGAAGAAACCTGCCACTTGAAGATGCCTGCGGCTGCGCAGCAACCACCGGAACCCGCGATGTTCAAACGCCATATCATCCTGCCGCTGATCTCGGGTCTTTTGGGCACCGGGGTGCTGCTGTCGCTGGGTTTTTGGCAGGTGGACCGCATGGGCCAGAAGGCCGATGTGATCGCCGCGATCGAGGCGCGCATCCATGACGCCCCCGACCCGTTGCCCGCCATGGCGGACCCGGAAGCCGACCGCTACCGCCCCGTCACGGCCGAAGGACGCTTCACCGGAGCAGAGACGCTGGTCCTGTCCAGCCAGCGCGGCTCCGGGCCGGGGTTCCGGGTGATCACGGCTTTCGAGACCGACACCGGGCAACGCATTCTGGTCGATCGCGGCTACATCCCCGAGGTGCAGGGCACTGCCCCCCGCCCGGCGTCGGACGCGCCGGTGCGGATCGAAGGCAACCTTGACTGGCCGCAGGACAGCGACGCCTATACCCCCGACCCCGACCTGGGCCGCAACCTGTGGTTCTCGCGCGATGTGGGGCCGCTGGCGGCGCATCTGGACACGCAGGCCGCGTTGGTGGTCTTGCGCGCAACCTCCGAACCCGCCCCGCCCGCGCAGCCGGTGCCCATCGCCACGGCCGATATCCCTGACGATCATTTGGAATACGCCATAACATGGTTTGCGCTTGCAGCCGTTTGGGCGGGGATGACAGCGATCCTTCTGTGGCGTATGAGGCGCGAAGGCAGCAAGGAAGACACGCAATGAGCTACATCTCGACCCGCGGGGCGGCGCCGGAACTGGATTTCGAAGCTACCATGCTGACCGGGCTGGCGCGCGATGGCGGACTTTATGTGCCGCGCAACGTGCCGGTGATGGATGCAGCACAGATCGCCGCACTGGCGGGCCGCAGCTACGAAGACACCGCCTTCGCAGTGATGCGCCCCTTCATCGGCGATGCGTTTTCCGACGAAGACTTCCACGCATTGATCGCCCGCGCCTATGCCGGTTTCGGTCACTCCGCGCGCGCGCCACTGAAGCAACTGGCGCCGAACCATTTCCTGCTGGAGTTGTTCCACGGCCCCACGCTGGCGTTCAAGGATTTCGCCATGCAGCTGATCGGCCAGATGTTCGAAGCGGCGCTGGCGCGGTCGGGCCAGCGGGTGACGATCGTGGGCGCGACCTCGGGCGATACCGGCTCGGCCGCGATCGAGGCGTTTCGCGGTCTGGCGAATGTCGATGTGTTCATCCTGTTCCCGCATGGCCGCGTGTCCGAGGTGCAGCGCCGCCAGATGACCACCCCGTCCGAGGCCAATGTCCACGCGCTGGCCATCGATGGCGATTTCGACACCTGCCAGGCGCTGGTCAAGGCCATGTTCAACGACCACGGCTTTCGGGACGAGGTCGCGCTTGCGGGCGTCAACAGCATCAACTGGGCGCGGGTGCTGGCGCAGGTGGTGTATTTCTTCTTTGCCG
>SKKS01000047.1 GCA_007123625.1 Paracoccaceae bacterium | reverse complement strand
CAACGTGTAGCTGACAAAGCCCGGCAGTATGCGCGGCACCACCCCGTAGCGGATCACCTGTCCGCGTGCGGCACCGGCGGCAACCACGCCTTCCAGCGCGCGGTCGGACACGGTTTCATTGATCTCCGAGAAAAGCTTGCCCAGCACCCCCATGGTATGCAGCGCAATCGCCAGCACCCCGGCCATGGCCCCCAGCCCAAAGGCAAAGACGAAAAGCAGCGCAAAGACCAGTTCTGGCACGGTCCGCAGCACTTCCAGCACACGACGCGCAGCGTGATAGGCGAAGCGGTTGGGCGCCAGGTTGTCCGAAGCCGCGAAACATAGCGCAAAGGCTCCGGCCACACCCAGGGTCGTCGCCACAAAGGCAATCAGGACGGTATCGACCAGCAACCTCACCCAGGTCCGGAAATTCCACATCCAGCGCGAAATATCGCTGCCCAGCGTTTCCAGCGACAATTGCGGCATGGTGCGCATGATGTAGCGTCCGAAGCGCGGCAGCCCCTCGATGAATTTCTGCCAGGATACCTCGCCCATGTACCCTGCAACCATGACGGCAATGACAAGCACGACCAGAAGCAACAGGCTCTGGCGACGTTTGGCGGCGCGCAGTTCGGTACGGCGGGTTTCCACCATGCGCACGGCATCGCTTGGCGTATGCAAGGTTCTACTGGTCATAGATCGCCCGGATTGCCATGTCGTCCAGAGCCTGCACCGCGCCGTCGAATACGATCTGCCCCCGACGCACCCCAATGATCCGGGTGCAGTAGTCGCGTGCAAGATCGATGTGGTGCAGATTGCACAGGACAGGAAGACCGTCTTCAACGTTGATCCGTTGCAGCGCCTCCATGACTGCGGCAGTGCTGCGCGGATCAAGCGAGGCCACGGGCTCATCGGCCAGCATCAGGCGCGGTTCCTGCACCAGTGCACGCGCAATTGCCACACGCTGCTGCTGCCCGCCCGACAACTCGTCGGCGCGTTTCAGCGCATGCTCGGCCATGTCCAGCCGATCCAGCGCCTCTATGGCCAACGCGCGATCCTCGGCACGGAACTGCAGGGTCCAGGTACGCCAGCGCGGGGTCAGGGCCAGGCGTCCAACAAGCACGTTCTCCAGAACGCTCAGCTGGTCGACCAGGGCGAACTGCTGAAAGATCATTGCAGCCTGCCGCCGCCAGTCGCGCAGGGCGCGACCACGCTTCTGCGTGACATCGGCGCCGTCGAAGACAATGCGGCCTGCGCTTGGCTCAACCAACCGGTTGATCAAGCGCAACAGGGTCGACTTGCCCGCGCCCGAGCGGCCGATGACACCGACGAATTCACCCGGACCAATGCGCAGCGAAACCGCATCGAGCGCAATCGTTTCGCCGAATCGCCGCGTCAGACCTTCGATCTCTAGCATCTGCGAACCAACTCCTGCAGGAACGCCTTTTGCGCGTCGGTCTCCGGGCCTGAGCCTGCGGCTTCGACACGGCGCCTGGCGTCCGCTTCATCAAGATCAAGGCGGCATAGCACTGCGATAGCCGTCATGCCCGTACGTCCAATGCCCGCAGCGCAATGGATCAGAACCGTTTCGCCCGCCTGCAACCGGCTGGCAGTTGCGGAAACGGTGTTGCGGTAGGCTTGGACATCGGTCGGAATACCGAAATCGGGAATCGGGTGGGTCTCGACCCGGGGAAGCTCGGCGCCTGAAGCGTTGCATGCCTCAGCGTAAGCTGGCGCAAGCCGCCTGAGTTCATCGTGCTCCACAAGACAAAGGATTGAGGACACGGAAAGTGCCGTCATCTGCGACAGATCTGCTTCAAGATCGGTGTCGCGACCCGGCATGGCCGCCAGAAACAATCTGCCCCGAATTGGGGCGGGCAGGGCCACGGTACGCAGATGCACCGCGCGTCGCTCGTGCGCCAAGCCATCCGACGACACGGCACTTTCTGCGCTGACATTGTGGCCTTTGCCGCGTATCGACATCTGAAACTGGTATCCTTTTGGCTGCGGGATACCTGTATACAAGCATGTGCTGACATATGGTGCAACCCTGCCCGACGCTCATGCGGCATGGGACGCACACATTCCGGCGTGACTGCCTGAATCTTGGGTCCTGCGCGCGTTCATGGGCAGTAGTTCCGCGTGATGGTCACGCCACCCCGGCTTCTCGGCCCAAGGACCAATCGGCCCCCACACGCCCCGCCATCGCATCATATTCGGGTATACCTCTGGAACATGAACCAAGTTCCGGTGCCAGATGACCAGAACAGGGATCCGCGTGCATGGGAAACCCCTCAGTCAGGCGCAGAAGGCCATGCAATATCGGCAAGGGTGCTCTGGTCAAGATGCTCCAGGAAAGCGGCTTCTGCCCCAGCAAGCTGCACACGCAATCGGCATCCAGGCAACAGTGTGCAGTGTCTGTTCATCGGATCGAAGCACTCGACCAGCGGCTGACCTTCCTCAAGCGCCCGCAATATCCGGCCAAGCGTGATCTTCGCCGGGTCGCAAGCCAGCTGCGCACCACCGCCGCCGCCACGCCGGGTGATCACAATCCCCGCAGCGGACAATTGCTGGATGATCTTGCTCAGGTGGTGACGCGAAATCGCGAATTCCTCGGCCAGTTCAGCAGTTGAAAAGGAACGCTCCGGCGTACCCGCCATGCGCATCAACGCCCGAAAGCCGTAATCGGTGAAAGTGGTCAGGCGCATGGTATCCGGCTGTTTTGCTTTAATTGGTATTTACAGTACTTATTCGCAACATTACGGTCAAGATGCGTGACTGAAACAAGGACCGGCTGCAATGACCGCCAGCACCTCAAGCCGCAACTGGACCGGACCGGCGCTGTTAAGCTACGGGTTCCGCCCGTTTTTCCTCTTCTCCGGCATATGGGCTGCTTTTGCCATGGTGTTGTGGCTGGCGCTTCTGGCCGGGACGGACCCGCTGCCGATCGCCTTTGCTCCCTTGGATTTACACGTTCATGCGTTCGTGTTCGGCTATCTGCCAGCCGTCATTGCGGGGTTTCTGCTTACGGCCGTGCCGAACTGGACAGGGCGCCTGCCTGTAGTGGGCTGGCCGCTGGCAGGGTTGGTCGCATTGTGGTTGCTTGGACGAGCGGCGGTCCTTCTTGGTGGTGCCTGGCCCGCGTGGACGGTTGCGGTTTTCGATCTTTCCCTTCCGCTTGCGCTGATCGGGTTCCTGGCCCGCGAGATCGTGACCGGGCGCAACTGGCGCAATCTTCCTGTACTTGGGTTGATGGCGATCTTCGCATTGTCCGATGCAATCTTTCACATCGAGGCCGCTCAGGGCCCTGCACACGATGGCTATGGCCTGCGGATGGGGATTGCGGCGGTCCTGATGCTGATTACCCTGATCGGCGGGCGGATCATCCCCAGCTTTACACGAAGTTTTCTTGCCAGGCGGCAGGCGACACTCCTTCCAGTGGCGATGACCCGTGCCGATTGGGCAGTGATGGGTCTGACCGGAACAGCTTTGCTGGCCTTTGTGGGCCTGCCCCATGCGAGCCTGACCGCGTTTCTGTGCCTTGCGGCCGGCGCCGCCAATCTCTGGCGGCTGTCGCGCTGGCAAGGACAGCAAACCGGGGCCGAGCCACTCGTCTGGGTGCTGCATGCAGCCTATGCAATGCTGGCGCTGGGGTTCCTGGCTGTGGGTGCGGCTGCACTTGATCTGATCCCGGGTTCGGGTGCTCGGCATGTCTGGCTGACCGGCGCCATCGGATTGATGACGCTGGCGGTGATGACACGCGCCAGTCTTGGCCATGCGGGACGGCCGCTGACGGCAAGTCGCCCCGTCGCCACCCTTTATCTGGCACTGATCGCAGCGACATTCGCCCGCTTTCTGGCCGGATTCTGGCCTGCCGAGGTCTGGCTTCTGTATATCTCGGCCCTGCTGTGGATCGTTGCGTTCGGCGGCTTCTCGATCCTTTTCTGGCCGATCCTGACTCGCGCGAAACGCGCAGCAAAGGCCGTCAGCACCGTTCGGCACGCATGAGCGGCTGGGGGACCTATGCCGCCGCCTGGGCGGTATTCCTGCTGACCCATGCCGTGCCTGTGCGTCCACCGGTGAAGCCATGGTTGGTAGCAAGGCTCGGCCGGACCGGCTTCGCAGTTGCCTATTCGGCATTGTCGCTGGGTGTTCTGGCATGGCTGTTCATCGCGGCGGCGCGCGCACCCCATTTGTCTGTCTGGCCAGAGCCCGGCGGCGCGCACTGGATTGTACTGGCGGGCACGGGGCCTGCGGTTCTGCTTCTGGCACTGACCTTGGGAAGGCCCAACCCGTTTTCCTTTGGCGGCACGCTCAGCGACCGTTTCACCCCCGACCGTCCCGAGCTGATCGGCCTGATCCGTCATCCGGTGCTGGTCGCGCTGGGGATATGGGCAGCCACACATCTGGTCGCGAACGGGGATCTGGCCCATGCGCTGACGTTTGCGGGGTTCGCCGTATTCTCAGCGCTTGGAATGGCGCTGATTGACCGGCGCAAGCAACGTGAAATCGGTCTTGCCAAATGGCAGGCTCTGCGCCTGCGAAGCCGCAGCGCAGGGCCGAGTTTGCCGCCTGGCGCAGGGCTGCGACTGGCACTCGGGGCCAGCGGTCTGATTGCCCTGGTTGCAAGCCATCAGTGGCTGTCGGGTGTGGCAATCTGGGCGCGTTTTCTGCCTTAGCCTGATTTCGGACGAAAGGCCTTGCACCGCCCCGGGTCGGTTTCGATCCGCGTCGCGCGAATAAGGTCCAGACAATACGGTACAGCCGCAAACACAGCATGCAGACAAGTCGCAATCGCCGTTGGCTTGCCGGGCAACGTGATGAAAAGGGTCTTGCCGAGCACCCCGGCGCCCTGTCGCGACAGGATCGCAGCTGGCACTTCGGCCAGTGAGGCGCGGCGCATTTCCTCGACGAAGCCGGGCAGGTCGAAAGCGATGATTTCGGAAAGCGCTATCGGTGTGCGGCCGCGGGGCGCAGGACCAGTGCCCCCGGCGACCAGGACCAGATCAGTCCCGCCGTCGGCCTCACGGCCTCCTTGATAAATATCAACCCATCCGCGGTGACTGCCAGCGCCCCAGGATCAGGGATCGATCAGGCCACGCCGGATAGCCGCCAGGACCAGTGCAGGTGCGCTTTTGACGCCAAGCTTGCGCATCAGCGACATGCGATGGCTGTCGACCGTCTTGTGGCTGATCTTCAGCATCCCGGCGATGGCCTTGTTGCTCAGCCCGCATGCGATGCTTTCCAGGACTTGGCGTTCGCGCGCGGTCAAAGTCAAGTTCATCGCCGCCTCGGCCTGGCTCAGAACCTGCTGCGCGACCAACGACACTACTCGTTCGCCGCGCGCCACACGCAGGACACCGTCAAGCACCTCGTTTGCCGGGCAGCCTTTGGTGAAAAGGCCCGCGACGCCCGCCTCGACGATCCGAGCCAGAACGTCCGGGCTGGAAGTGCCTGTCAGGATTACGCAGCGGGTGGCAGGCGACCAGCGAGCGATCTCGGCAACGACTTCCAGTCCGTTGGCATCCGGCATGGCGAAGTCAAGCAGCGCTACATCCGGCTGATGGATTCGCGCCCGGGCGATCGCCGAAATGCCGTCAGAAGCCGTGGCACAGACGTCAATGAACCCGCTTGCCTGCAAAGCATGTTGCAAGCCTTCCAGCGTGAAGGCATGATCTTCGGCAATAAGAACCCGCACGACCATTCATGGCCCACCCAATATTTCAAGGTGCCGCATGGTAACCCGACGGTTCGTGGAAGTGTTAGCACTGATTGCGCTGCTTGCCACCCAAGCCTGGGCGGATGCGCCTGTGCTGCGCCTGACGGGAACAGTCGATGCAGACGCGCTCTTCGACGGCCATGTCGCGGCGTTGCGCGATCCGGGGCGCGCGCTGGGGCTGCAGGACGCCCGCGCCGCTGGTTTCGAACCGGTCCCCGGGCGATCAGCTGATTTCGGCTACACCGAGGATGCAATCTGGCTTCGCCTGCGCGTGGTGAATGAGACCGCGGATGTCGGTGACTGGCGCATGCATTTTCGTTCGAACTTCCTGCCCGACTTCGCGGTGTGGAAAGTTGACGCCGAAGGGCGCGTCACGCAGCTGGAGGATCAGCGCCCCGACTCGGGCTTTGGTACGCGCCGGGTGGCCTATCCTGAACTGGTGGTGGCCTTCGCACTGCCGCCCGCAGAAATGGCATCACTCTATATTCGCTACACCTCCGGCGGCGCGTCGGAGCTGTCCTTTGCTATCCACACCGCCGACGGATTTGCCACGCTGGCAACGCGCCAGACCGCGCGGAATTTCGTCTTCTATGGGATGATGCTGCTTTTGTCCGGCGCGGCGTTCCTGGCCTGTCTGTTGACGCGGCGACCGATCTTTGCCGCATATGGCTGTTACGCCAGCGTCGCGATGCTGTTCGTGATGCACGCCGATGGCAATACGTTCCAGTATCTGTGGCCCAATGCACCTGTTTTCAACGCGTATGCCTCGGTCCTGCTGGGGGCGGGATTGATTATCTTTGGTGCCAACTTCGCGCGCATGTTCCTGCGTACAGCCACGTTTCATCCGGTGCTCAACGCGCTTCTGCTCGGACTGATCGGGCTGGCGATGGCGATGGTCGCCATCACCGCCATCGGCTACACGCAGGAGATCAAGAAGCTTCTGGTGCTGACCGCGTTTCTCAGCACGGTCCTGTTCACGGTGTCGGGGCTGGTGGCCGCGCGGACGCGGTTCCGCGAGGTGCGGTTCTACGTCATCGCCTGGCTGGGAGCGGTCATGGCCAGCGCGATCATGACCGGGCGACACTGGCTGGGGCTCGAAATATCGGAAGAGCTGCAGTATGATGCGATGCGCGTTGTGATGGTGACCGACGCGGTGATGATGGGGCTCGCCATCCTCGACAGCGTCAACCAGATGAAGCAGGCCCAGCAAAAAGCACTGGAGGAGGCATTGATCGAGGCGCGGCGCAGCATCGAACTTGGCAAGCGCCTGCAGAAACTCGAAGAACGCTACGCCCTGGCACAGGCGCTGGCGCAGACGAACGAACGGCGCCTTGCCGACACTGCGCATGACCTGCGCCAGCCGCTGACGGCGCTGCGGCTCAACGTGCAGCGTCTGCTGGGCAGCGCGGCAGTGAACGCCGACACGGGACAAGAGACAACGCCGCGGCGCGAAGATTTCGAGGAAAGCTTCGATTATCTTGAACGCCTGGTTTCAGGCGAACTGGAACGCCAAGGCGTCGCAGTCGAGGCTGTCGCCGCCAATTATGATGCGGCCCACACGGCAGACGACGCCGCTGCCCCCGGCCACCCGGTCGATGCGGTACTGTCCGCCGTGGCCGAGATGTTCAGCCCCAGCGCCGCGGCAAGGGGCGTCGGGCTGCGTCATGTTCGCTCGCAGGCGCGGACCACCCTGCCGCCACTGATCCTGATGCGCATTGCCAGCAACCTTGTCGCGAACGCTGTCAACTACACCAAGGCAGGGCGCGTCCTGATCGGCCTGCGGCGGGCGAGAAGCGGCTTGCGGCTGGAAGTGCACGACACCGGCCCGGGGCTGTCGGCGACCGACTTCGCTCTTGCCCGGCAGCGATCTGTCCGACTGGATGCGGAGGGCAACGCTTCGGGCGCCGGGCTGGGGCTGGCGATCGTCGACCGGCTTGCCAACGATCACGGCCTGAAGGTCGCACTCTGCCCCAGACGGCGCGGCGGCACCGGCATCTCGGTCACCCTGCCTACAGCCTGAGTTTTCGTACCATAGCGTTGCGCCAGCTGGACGCGCAGCCGCAAGAAATGGGGTGTTTACCTGATAGGCGGGTCAGAGGTCGGCATGTAAACTTCCATGATTGGGGGGACGGATCATGCCTTTGGGTTTCAGAGACGGCTATTCGACCGTAACCACCGCGCACAGCTTCGAAATGACGGCAGGCCAGTTCGGCACGGATCTGGACCTTCTTGAATACAGACGCTTTTTCGGACTGGGTGGTGACGATCCGTTCACCGTGCCGATTGACATGCCGCTATCGCTGACGGTGGACCTTCCGTTCGTTGGCGAAACCGAGCTTTTCAACGCGCGGCTTTTCGGCGAACTTGCCGCGACCTTCGGGCTGCGACTCACCGCGGCCATGAACAACGGTCGACCCGACCCGGACGCCCCAGATGCCACGCCGACCGGCACGCTGACCGCCACGCTCCCCTATCGAATAGCGCATGCCTTCCCAGCGCTTGATCCGATGGCCGACGCCGGAGAGTTGATCACACTGCATCTGGGCCACGATTTCCGCCAGATCGACGACGCAGGTTTCACCACGCTGTTTCCGCGGCTCGAGGTCAGTCTGGAACTCGTGGCCGAGCTGGCCGCCGATCTTGCCGCGACGGTGGGCGCGTTGGGCGAGTCCATGACCTTCACCATCCTCGATTTCGAGGCCGGCACCGCCTATGAGCTGTTCTCGCTCGACACCACACGCCGCGACGCCGAGGGCGAGAGGGACCCTGTCAACATCCTTGGCGGCACCACGACGCAAGAGATCATCGACGATATCACCTGGCTCGATCCGTTTTACGACCGCGAGGGCGCGTTTGCCGGCGTCGAAATCCCCTTCAACCAGTTCTTCAGCAACCCCGAGACAAGGGACAATGAGAAGGCCGACGCCGAGGTCGACGGCCAGACCGAACCCGATGACGAGAACGAGCGGAGCAACGACGCGCGCCCGCCGCCCGATCCTGCAGGCCTCGACCTCGGCTCGCTACGCGTTCTGGTGCCGAACATAAACACCGCCTCGGAATACGTCGACGGCGTCTTCGTCACCGACCCCACCAAGCGCGTTCTGAACGGCGAGGTGATCGACGATCTGGACGCCGACGGATTCTCACAGGCGCGCGGCAACAGGGGCGACCTTGCGGTCCTGACCATCGATATCGACGGGCTTCTGACCTATGCCACCGGCGGCACCTTTCCCCCTATGGAATACAGTTTCGAGCAGGTTCAGGCCCGCATCGCCAATATCCTCACCCTGACAGCCGATTTCTACTACAATCTGTTCGACGTCGAACTCGTGGCCTCGCTGCCGCTGGTGCAGGACTTCACACTTACGCCCGAACTCGCCACGCGGCTGAACTTTTTCGAAGTGAACGAAGACGGCAGCAAGGGCAACGCCAAGGCCGTCGAAGTGGTCCAGCTTGAACAGGTGCTTCTCTTTGACGAGCACGGCACCTTCCAGTCTGACGCCGTCGCCGACCGGCTGGCCGAGCTGGCCGAGACGAGCACCGTCCGTGTTGCGCAGGATGTGGCGCAATTCGTAGATTTCGCCGCAGGCATGCCGGGCGCCTTCACCGGCCAGACAGCTTCGATCGGT
>SKKS01000145.1 GCA_007123625.1 Paracoccaceae bacterium | reverse complement strand
TGCTCCGACGGTCAGACTTTGCGGCCATGCCTTAACCAGATTATGAGACGAGATTTGATGCCTGTCACCCTGAAATTCGCCACGCTGAAAGAGAAACAACGCGCCATCCGCGCGAATTTCCTAGCATAGATGGGATTGCGGGTGCACCGCTCGATCGGCCGGGCGGAGGGGCAACATGGAACAGTGGCGTGAACCGTGCGCAGGTGCGCGACTCGGCCGCGATCCTTGGATTTCTGTTGCCAGTTTCCGTGGAACTGATGATGGATAGCTTGCTGGAGGACAGGGGGCGCCCGTTCTATCCGGCGGTCGAGTGAACCGAGAGGCGAACTGTCATGGCTTTCCGTTTCTGGCGTCGCGTTCGCCTTGCTCCAGGCGTCACGCTGAACCTGTCGAAATCGACGGCCTCGCTGTCGCTGGGTCCGCGCGGCGCGAAATACACGATCAGCCCGCGCGGCAACCGGACGACGGTGGGCCTGCCGGGCACGGGCCTGTTCTACACGGTCCATGACCGCCAGCGCGCCGGGCGTGGCGGTGCTGCACCTGCGCCATCCGTGCCGCAGCGTGACCGGCTGAAATTGGGCTTCTTCCAGCGCCTGATGACGCCAGCGAAGGAAAAGAGCTTCATCGACGGGATTCGCGCGCTGAATGGCGGTGATCAGGATGCCGCGCTGGCTGCACTCGAAGATGCCGACGACCTGCCCGATGCCGCGTGGATGGCCGGGATGATCCGGCTACGACGCGAGGACTTCGACAGCGCCAAGGCGCATTTCCATAACGCTTTGGATCGACTGGACGATCTGGGCACGCTGTTTACCAAATACGAGATTGCTGCGCAGGCCAGCCTGCCGATCACGACCGACATCTTTGCGCATGTCTTCCCGCGCGCGCGTGGTACGCTGCTGGCGCTGGTGGAAATCGCCCAGCTTCAGGGCCACCACGGCGACGCCATGGTGCATGTCGAGCGGTTGCTGGATATCGACCCGACCGACCCGGTGGTGCTGCTGTCCTTCGCCGAACTGACGCTCGACACGCCCGACGACCAGACGCTGATGGACCGGGTGGTGCGCGCCACGACGCATGTGGAGAACGAAACCCCGGTAGATACTGCGATTCTGCTCTATCGCGGGAAGGCGTTGGCCGCGCTGGGCCTGCCCGATGCCGCTATCGATGTTTTCACGCTGGCCAACCGCCGTCGCAAGGACCGTCCAGAGGCGCTCTTGCAGCAGATCCGTTACGACCGCGCCGTGCTCTATCATGAGACCGGCCAGCGCGCCCGTGCAAGGCGCGAATTCGAGTGCCTGTATGCCGCCGATCCAGGGCTTGAGGATGTGGCCATGCGATTGGGGGTTGGCGGATGACCGACAGCGTCCCTGCCACACGCATCCGACAAACCCTAGCCGGGCGTGATCCGAAAGATCCTTTCATCACTTATCAGGCGCTGGCGGCTCAACTTGGCCTGCAACCCCCCGGCATCATCCAGCGCGTCGCCGCCGCGCTTGAGCAAACAATGCGCGAGGATGTTGCCGCAGGCCACCCGATGGTTGCCGCGCTGGTGATCAGCCGCGCGGGAGACATGCCGCGGCGCGGCTTCTTCGATCTCGCGGTGGCGCTGGGCCGGTTTCCGGATGATCCCGCGCAGCATCGCGCGGCTTGGCAGTCCGAATGCGCGGCAGTTTTCGGGACGCTGGATGGCGCCGCTTCCTGAAGCGGATCGGCTCGGGTCCGGGAAACGCTCTTCAATGCGATCCGCGCGCTGCACGTGACGTGTTGGGACGCGTGCCTCGCATAAGCGGCCAGCGGTTGCGCGTTGCAACGGCCAGGGCGGGGCGCATGCAGTGCCTTGTGGGCGACGCGATGTCAGGGTGCCGCGTGGAACGCAACGTCGCAACGCAGGCCCGCACGGATGGCGCCGTCAGGATTTGGCAGTTCCAGCCGCACGCCAAAGGTCGAGCTGGCTGCGTCGATGATCTGGTCTACGACTGCGACTTCTGCCACATGGGCACCGCCGACAGGTTCCTGCGGATAGACGGTGGCGACCATCCCTTCCTTGACCGCGTGAAGCATGGCGGCGGGCAGATACGCTTCGACATGCAGCGGATCGATCTGCGCCAGGCGCAGCACGGGGGCGTCCTGATGAACGAATTCTCCGGGTGATAACAGGCGCTCGACCACGATTCCGTCAATAGGGCTTCGAATTCGGCGCAGACCCAGCATGGTTTCGGCACGGTCGCGTTCAAGCTGTGCGGCGCGGGCTTCGATCGCGGCGCGCTCGGTTTCCAGCGCCACAAGACGGCGTTCGGCTTGCAGTTCCTCGTATTGCTCTGCCGTAGCGATCTGGCGGGCATAAAGCTCCTCGATCCGCGCGCCGCGCAATTCGGTCAGGTCGGCACGGGTACGCGCGATTTCGCTTTCGATGTTTGAGGAAGCCCTAAGCTCCGCCATCGTCAACTCGACCGCCTGAACCGAGGATTCGAGTTGCGCGACGATATCGCCCTGCCGGACGTGGTGCCCACGTTCGACGGTGATCTCGGAAAGCAGCCCGACCGTGGCACTCCCTAGCTGGACTTCCACCGAAGGGTGGATGACGCATTGCACGCTCTGTTCCACTCTCTGGGCGGTGGCCGGAGGCGAAAGGGCCAGAAACGATAGGGGCACAAGCGCGATGGCGCACGCGAGCGCAGGGTCAAGGCGAAGGCAGCTCATTGGTTTGCCCTTGTGCGCACGGCGGCGGCAACACGCGCTGGATCAGCCCAGTCGGGCGCCTTGACCCGGAGCTGTTCCAGCGCCGCCATACGCATCCGGGCGAGGATCGGTTCCGCCACATCGCGCAGCAGTGTTTGCGGCGCATCGAGCCTGCGCTTCACCAAACTCTCGATCGCAGGCGAGAGCGGGTGGTTCGGTTCGGCAAATGCACGCGCCAGGGTTTCCGGCAGAACGGGGCGCGCGGAGAAATACGCGGCCTGGCGGCGCGCCGATTCGAGTTGGTTGAACAGGATCATCAGCGCAGCGGCAAGGTGTTCCGGCAGGATCGTCGGCAGATCGGACTTTGCGTCAAGCCAGTCGGATGCGATGCCGTGCATGATGGTGAACAGAACCGCGCCGCGAACCACGAGCCGGTCGGATATTGCAGATTCCAGTTGCGCGACAAAGTCGGACCCGACGACCAGCTTGCGGCCGATGCGGATCGGCAAGGGCGGGCCCGGCGTCTCGTACGCAAGCGTTAGCCCACGCAGGTCAAATGTTTCCTCCATACGCCTTTGCAAGACGGACAGTTGCCCGACAAGTTCCATGCCGTCATGCGGACCGAGCACCTTGCCGCGCAGTCCTAGCAGCACCTGGCGCGGGGTTGTGCCCGCGCGATTGTCGGCAATCAGGAAGTAGTCGCCGCCGCGGGGCAAGGTCACTTCGGCGGTCAACGATCCTTCGATCTGGCGGTCGAAGACGGCAGCGCCGATGTTCGGGAATGCCTTGTAGCTGGAGCTGGCTGCCATCACCAGGCGAACCGGCCCATCGGTCTGCGCCTCGATCTGCATGCTGCCGCCACCGGGCAGGCTTTGCAGTTCGGCACCCGTCCAGCTTTGCACGGGCACCAGCAGCCGGACAGCGGCGGTCTTTTCCTGATTGTTGCCAAGTGCGGTGATGGTCTGATGTGTCATGGGTCTCTCTCCGTCGCGGCCTGGACCGGGGCGCCCCGGTGTGCGCGCGAGCCTGATGACGGGCCCGGCCCGGCGCTGTCTTTCGGCGCCTAATCGACCAAGCCTAGAAAGGCGATCATCGCTTGTCCAGCCGCAGCAGCAGGCAAGGCGATCAGTGCCGGACGGGCCGCCGCGCTTGTGGGTCGCAATCAGCATTGCAGGTTTAGTGCCGTTCATTCGTGACAGGCATTCAACTTTTTGCTACGTTGAAAACAACCCAAGGTTGCCGAATCGCAGCAAATTCGCGCTATTTCGGTGCGCCGCAGAAGAACAGCGCCAGTTCAACGGCGAAACAAATGTGTGTGTCACGGTCGAGCCTTGCCCGCTTGGGGTATGGTGCGGCGGAACGCATTTCCGGGCGGGAACGGCTGCCTTCAGGGGGGGGAGGACGGGACATGGGATTCGAGTTCCGGCGTGGCAACGCCGCGGATACACGCTTTCGCGGCCTCTATTCCTCGACGTGGCTTGATCAGCACTGGACCGCGCCGAAGCCTCGGATGCCGCGCGCGGCGAGGAAGGCAGAACCCGCCCGGCCGACCGCGCAAAAGGTCCATTTCGAACCGCTCGAACCCCGCATCCTGCTCAATGCCGATATCTGGGCGATCACGCTTGGCACCGATGTCTTCAGTACCGATGATTTCTACACGATCGACGTGATCGCGGGCGAGGAGGCGGGTGATCAGCGCAGTTTCCGCATCCTTGCCAATGAAGCGGACGCAGACGAGGGCCCGGTGGAGGCGACCCGCCTCCTCTCCCCGGAACTTGAAAGGATCGAGGTTTCGGGAACCGGGGCCGCTGAGTCGCTGCGCATGATTTTCGGCGCCGATCTGGACCTTTTCTTCCAGATCGGAATCCATTTCGTTGGCGGGGGCGGCGACAATACGCTGATCCTGGAAGACGATTTTTCCGAGGCGGACCATGACGCCGCGTTGTCGGAACTGATCCTGCGCGGGGGCGACGACGACGAAGCAATCGTCAGCTACGAGGATGTCGAAACCCTGCGACTTGAAGGGGCGATCACCACGATCAGCCATCTGGCGACCGATGGGGATGACGAGATCGCCTTCGGAAATGCGCAGGACGATGGATTTTCGCAGATCACTGGCGATACCACCCCTGATGTCGTTTTCGCCAATCCGTCAGATGCGCTGCGCATCGACGCGCGGGGGGGCGACGACGCGATCACGCTGAATGCTGCCGACGCGGGTTTCGACGCTGATCTTGTGCTGGTCTTCGGCAGCGACTGGGAGGGGCACGACACGCTGACGGTGGACGGCTTCGACGATCCGGTCACGCTGGATTTCCTAGGCCATACCGACACCGAGAGTGCGCAGCTTGAGGATGACGGAACGCTGACCATCATCCGCGGCGCCGATTTCGATGCGCCCGGCGCATCGCTAACCATCGACACCGGCGAATTGCCGATCAGCAACATCGTGCTGCGCGGCGCCGATTTCGACATCGACGGCGGTGGCGCGCCGGTGGCTGACGCCATTCTGGCCTTGCGCGACAAGATCGACGACGCGCTTGAGCTGCTGCGCGATCTGATTGACGACAGCCCGTTGTCGACCGAGTTGCCGTTACTGCAACAGGTGGTGGACGTCGATCTGGGCAACGGGCTGACCGATGATTTCGCCGTCGGCTCCAGCTTCGCCGAACTTTTGCGCATCAACGATTTCCTTGATCAGCTCAAGTCCGGGCTGGACGAGTTCGCGGACGGTGAGACGCAGTCCGACCTGCTTGACCTTGCAAGCGACCTGCACGCAGACGGCCCCCTCAGCCTGCAGCTTGCGCAGATGATCCTTGACCTGGCGCAGCTGGAATTTGCCTTTCAAACCGACGGGGACAGCCCGCTTGCCGTCCTTGGCCAGTTGTCCCTGGCGGTGACGGCCGTGCGGTTATTGCCCCAGCGCGTCGGCAACAACAACGGCGACACGATCGACGGCTACGAGGTCCAGATGGACGCCGCAGGCGCAGTCAGCACGATCTTCGATCCGGATTTCGGCCCCGAGGCCAGCGTCAACGGCGTCCGCTTTCTGGGTGATCTGCCTGCCCTTCAGGCGACGGCCGGTTTTGACGGAACGCTGGGTGTTTCTGTCGCAAATCTGAACGTCGATCCGGGGGTATCGCTGAGTGCAGACAGCGAACTTGATCTTGAGTTGAGCATCAAGACGGGCGCGGTGGATGGCGACGATTTCATACCCGGCACCTTCTCGCTCGGCATCGGGTTGAGCGTTCTGGAAGCCCAGATCATCGACGGTTCGCTCGACGCGAGTTTCGGCGCCAAGATCCACTTCGTGGAGGGCGACGACGGCCCTGAACTCGCCCTCGACATCGACGAGGATCGTCGCGGGCTCAGTCTGTCGCTGCCCTTCGAGGTCAAAGCCGCCGGCTTCAGCGCCGAAGATATCTTCGGCGGCCCGGGCGCCGATCTGGGCAGCCTTGAAATATCGCTCGACGATGCCTTCTCGGGCATTGTGCCGCAGGTCAGCGCCAGTATCGACATGTTCGATGATCTGGGCAACCTGCTGCAGGATGGCTACGATCTTCTGCAAGCGTTCTCCACCGCCAGCCCGGGCGACATCTTCGGCATGCTGGGGCAGTTCCGGAGCCTGTTCGAGCAGCTTGTCGTGTCGGACCTGCTGACTGCCGAGATCCCCTTTGTCGGCAAACGGATGAACGAGATGCTGCCCTTCGTCGATGCAATTGAAGAGGTCATTCTTGGCCCACTGTTCGACGAGAACATCGACGGCGAGGACGGCATCCTGTTCAACAGCGTGCAGCAGTTGACGGAGCTTATCAACGGCGGATGGCGCAGCCTGCCGGGCAATGCAGGCGCCGATGACATCCTTTTCATCGACTTCCGCCTGCCTGGGCTGGAACTCGATGAGCCCGACCTGTCCTTGCCGCCCGAAATCCAGTTTACCTTTGACTGGTCGCAGACTTTCGAGTTGGGCGATGTGCCCGTCGCCTTCGACTTCGGGCTGGGTGATCTGGGAAATATCTCCGTCCGTCCCGTCGAAGTCGATGATGACGGGATCGAAACGCCGCCAAACCTGTCGCTTGAAGCCGATGTGAACTTCAAATTCACCTTCGGCATCGAACTGGCCCCTGGAGAGGAATTGTTCCTGGGCTTTCCGATGTTCGTGGCCGAGCCGGGCGAGGACGTGCGGCTGCGCGGCCAGATCGCCGAGGATGCGAAATTCTCGTTCCGGCTGTTCGACCGCGTCAAGACCGGCGAGGAAAACGGCGACGGGACGCCCGAAATCCTGCTAATCCCGCTCAGCGACGCACCCATCGAGGTGACGCTTGCCGCGACGCAGACCGAAGACAACATCTCGGCCGGTTCGATCATCCTGCGGTCGGTTTCCACCGGGACCGGGGGGGGCGCCACGCTGGTCGATTCCGCGGCAGGGTTCACAGACCGCTTGCCCGACGATATCGGCGACAAGACCGTGTTCGTCCGGATCGTATCGGGCACGGGCGCCGGGCAACTGCGCCAGATCACAGACTTTACGAATGATGCGCTTACAGTTGCTGACGCCTGGAGCACGACGCCCGACGACACCAGCCGCTACGAAATCGTCACCGGTCAGCGGATCGTTGGCGGCGGCATAGACTCGGTCGTCTTCGACAGTATCAGCGACGATCCGGACGAGGGGTCGGCGACGACGATCATCGACCGGGGCGTCAATTTTTCCAACCGGCTGAACGATTCCGGCACCTATTTTGTCGAGATCATCGACGGGGCCGAGCGCGGCGCGCTCTACGAGATCAAAGGCTGGTCGGGCAACCGCATCTTCCTCAAGGATCGGCAGGAAGCGCTCGAAGGCGGCACCAGCAACATCGCCGGGCGCTATCAGATATTTCTGGGCGATCCGCAGAAGACGCTGCAGCATGACCTTCAGCGGGTGGTCAACGACGCGCTGGACGCCGCGCGCGGTGCTGTGCCCGATAATACCGAAACCCAGTTGCGCCCCGGCGATCTGGTCATCAGCTGGACCGGCACACGCTTTGTCACCGACGCACCGGCAACGCGGCTGGTGTCGGTGGATGATGACACGGGGATTGAAAGCACCCGCATCATTGACCGGGTCATGGCCTTTCAGGGATTTAACGTCATCACGCTGGATGAATTGGGCCTGCTGTCTTCGCCCGTTCCCTTTGACGGGCGCTTTGCCGATCCGGGCGGCGCCGGCACCATCGACGCCGAATTCGTCGTCAGCATCGAAGGCACCGACTATTCGGTTACCGTTGACGGAGCCGACACCGACAACAACGCGGACATCAACGACCTTGTGGGTGACCTGAACGCTGCGCTGCATACGGCGATCAGCGACGCGGTCGATGCGGATGATGAGGACGCTGTTGCTCAAGCCGAAGCACTTGCCGATCAGGTTCGCTTCGTGCGGCAATCGCTCAACGGCTTTGCCGATGGCAACCGCATCGCATTGAAGGGAGGCGGAATCGGGCGGCTGGAAATGCGCCTGCCAGATGGCGTCGAGGTCGGCAGCCAGACCAACGCCGCCGTGGTGCATTTGGGCCTGTCCGAGGCGGTCAATGCGCGTGGGCTGGCCACCGAATTCTTTGTCCGCGGCGCCGAGAACCTGGATGCAGAAGGAGGTTTCGACCCGGCCGGCATTTCGGCCGACATCACGTTCACGCTGGACGATTTGGTCTTCGCCGCAACGCTGGGCTTTCTGGGCGTCGAGGTTGAACTGGACGAAGCGGAGGCGATCACCGCCGGCCTGGCGCTGAACATCGTCGATCCGGCCACGGGCGGGGGCCGGGTGCTGATCCCTGATCTGTGGCGGGAACTCAGCCAGGGCAATTTCCTTTACGACCCGGACAACCTGGACGACGACGAGGCCGATCCGATCGGTTTCCTGCAGCCAGAACTGAGCTTCGACGGCGCGTTCAGGTTCACCGCCCGGCCCGTGGGCCTGCCCGACGCGGTCGAAGCGGGTATCAAGACCTTTCTTGGCTCCGATTCTGATCTTGAGGTTCCGGTCGCCATTTCCTTCGGACTGGCCGATGAAGAGCGCGAAAGCGATGCCGGGGCAGGAACATTCGCCTATAACCTTGATCTCGGGAGCATCTCGGCACTGGACCTGGGCTTCCTGTTTGTCGAGGCCGAACTTGACACCAGCCTGATCGACGGCATTGACGATCTGTTCAAGGCGTTCCGCAACCTGTCGGTCGCCGATATCCTGATGCTGCTCAACCAGGCGGTGGATTTCGTCTCGGACCTCGATGGCGCCTTTGGCGAGACGGTCGGACAGATCTTCGACTTTCCGCTGCCTCTGGTGAATGTCAGCCTGGGCGACACGCTCGATTTTGCCGAGGATCTGTCCCGTACCATCAAGGAGGTCATGGCCAATCCGGGCGCTTCGGTGCAGGAGTTGGAAACCGCGCTGCGCGAGGCGCTGGGCCTGCCGACGGGCGATGATGACGACCCCGACACCGTGCCGACCGGGTTTGACCTGCGTCTGGCCTTTGATGCCGGGGATGCCGATGGCGGCATCGACCCGGCCCTGCGTTTCGATCTGACCTTCGGGTTCAGCTTCAGCGACACGCTGAACATCGATCTTGATGTCGCCGATTTGCTGGAACTGGCTGGCTTGGTCCCGGAAGGCGGC
>SKKS01000185.1 GCA_007123625.1 Paracoccaceae bacterium | reverse complement strand
TCTTCGGCACCGGAAAAGTGCACGCTCCAGAGGCCCCGCAGACCCCATCGCCGCTGCATTTTCAGCCCGCCCTGCGCTGCGTCCGGCGGCTGATTACGGCTTGAACTCCGCCCGGTTCTGCACTACGCCCAATCTCGGCCTAGGGGTATAGCTCGGTCGGTAGAGCATCGGTCTCCAAAACCGAGGGTCGTGGGTTCGAGTCCCTCTGCCCCTGCCAGTTCATATAAATTTATATTTTTCAATGACCTACCCTGTTTCGACTGATCGCCTGCGTTACAAGGCTGTGTTACGTCCTCGTGGTGCACTTGGATCTGCCGAAAGCATCCGTCGCGCGACATGAACACGACCACGCCTCCACATAGACAGAGTCGATTCGGCGACGGGAGTCTTCGCGCCCACCGCCTGGTCCAGCGCCAGACGCAAGAGCATCGCGGGATCGACCCCCAGCGCCTTGGCGAGCGAGGGCACCCGGTCGAGCGGCACCTTGTTGCGACCATTCTTGAGAAAGGTCATCATGTTGGCGTTGGCAAAGCCCGCCTCGGAGGCGATCTCGGCCTGGGTCTTGCGGTGCGACAGGTCGCGGACGCGGTCTGCGATCAGCTTCGCGGTCGGGTGGGGAGTGCGCACTGGTCGTCCGGATCTTCGATACGACCGAAGTCCTAGGAAAAATGCGCTCGGTGCATGGGGGTGCAACCGGTGCGAGCCGGTCGGGGACGGCTGAACCCTCCGGGGTTGCAGAACGAAAACGAACACATCTCGCAGGCTTAGGGCATCAAGGTCCTCAGGCATACCCCTGCATGTTGCCCAGCAGGATGCCGGTCATGTTGAGTTCGGTCTCACCAGACACGAGCGGATCGATGCGGACGCCGGTTTCGAATGTGGTTTGGTGCGGTCGATGTTCGACAGATCGGCTCCGACATCGAGAAACACCCAGCGCGGCGCGAAGTCGTTTTGCAGCCCGACAGCGGTGCGTAGCGAGTCCAACGCGAAAATTCCATCTGGGCCGCTCGAAGCCCGCAGCGGCGTCGGCGGGTCTCCGTCAAAGATGACATCTGTGTCGACCAGCGGTGTGCCCGTGCGATCTGTCACGCGGCCGGACAGTGTAGTTGTTTCCATATCGGCCATTGGAACATCGCCACCCGCGAAACGCAGCAGTTCGATATTGACCAGCGTGTTGGTGCCTTCGTCGCCCGCGCCCTCGCGCATGCCGACCACTGTTGGGCGTTGCTGCAGAGCTTTTGCTGCGAAGAGTTCACATCACGAATCCATGCGGTTAGACGGATGGCATAAGCAGGCCCAAGCCCGCCCGCTTCCGGACAGCCAACTGATCTGACCAATGAGCCATTGCGGCGCCAGACCGCCGAAGTCCACATCCGTATCGCACTCATGGCCCGCTTCAACGCCCTCGGCACCGCCCTCGGCACCGCCGAGATCGTTCTCGTGGCCTGAGGCTCAAGGGGAAAGGGGCAAACATCCCTCAAGCCTGAATTACGCAATAACGTCCCCCATGGCCCAGAACCCTGCCTGAAAAGATCGCCGCCAATTCCAGCGCGGACGCGCGGGCGGTGTGAAACCTCTTCTGGAAAGCCTGACCGCCGCGAGCATTGCCCGCCCGACCGAAGGCGGACGGTTTGCGGTGTGACGGCTTTGCGCTTCGCGCCGGATGTGATAATTTGCAAATCATGGCTTGCAGGTTAGCAAATGGAACGCATCGGCGCACGCATCGCCCGGCTTGAACAGACCCGGCCCGCCCCTGTCACGGCACCGGGCTTGAAGCTGTCCGACCTTGCTTTGCCCCCGGACCTGTGCGCCCGCATCAAACTGGCGTGTAGGGCGGGCATGACCGACCGTAAATGCGGGCGAAATACGGATGGAACCTTTGCGGCTGGCAACCCCGGCAAGCCAAGCGGAACGCGCCACAAGGCGACACGGGCCGCGCTGGCGCTGCTGGATGATGAAGCCGAAGCCCTGACCCGGCAAGCCGTGACAATGGCGCTGGAAGGCGACGGGGCGGCGCCGCGCCTTTGCCCCGAACGCATCGGCCCACCAAGGCGTGACACCTCGGTGCAAGTCAACTTGCCCCGCATGGAAACCGCCCGCGACGCGGCAACGGCGGCTGGTGCTGTGCTGGAAGCAGTAGCACTTGACGACCTGACCCCGACCGAAGGGGCGCAAATCATGGCGGTTATGGAAACCTACCAGCGCACGCTGGAAACAAGCGAGCTCGAAACCCGAGTGGCGGCGCTGGACGGGGTCGGCAATGGCAGCGCTGCGCAACCGACTTGACAGGCTGGAAGTCCGGCGCGGCGGCTCCTTCACGCCCCCTCCATAGGTGCTGCGCCCGGTGTTGACATCAAGCGTAACCGGGCCGGAACTGGTGGCGGCAATGATACGGCGGGCGGGCGAAACGTGGCAGCATATTGACCGCAACACATGCGAAAGCGAAACGGCTTTCCGCACGCGGCTTGACTTGGAATGCAGGCTATGACCTTGCGGCTGCGGCTCGACAAGCTGGAAGGCAAGCGGGGCACGGCTGCCCTTGCGCCTTCCGTGGTTTTCCTATGCTGTGCTGAATCCGGCGAACCCTTGGCCACGATGCGGATGGGCGGCGGAAGCCTGCCCCGCGAAGATGGGGAAACGGCGAAAGCCTTCGCGGCTCGGGCCGAAGCTGGCGCGGCTTGTGCCGTTTTCTTGCCTGACAATGGCCGCGACGCGCTGGCAACAGGCAAAGCCCCGCGCTGGGCTTCTGGGACGCTGCTGCAAAAAGCACTGCGCGGAAAACACGCCCCAGAATGACACGCCCAACGGCGTACACAATGCGCAAAGGGTGTTAATTAGGGTGATACGCGCAACCCGCCCGGTCAAGTTTCCTGTATCATCAGCATGTCAGCTGAAAAATATGGTGCCCAGGAGAGGACTCGAACCTCCACACCCTTTCGAGTACTAGCACCTGAAGCTAGCGCGTCTACCAGTTCCGCCACCTGGGCAGGTTGCGTGGAGCTGTCTTTACGGCTGCGTCCGGGGCGTGTCAACGGGGCCTGCGAAAAATCTTTGCGGTACCGGGCCGGTTCCCGAAATACCTTGTGACGCCACAGCTCGGGCGGTATCTACGGACCCAACGACGAGGCCGCTGGCGGAGGGTGCGATGTCGAAACTGGTAACGATCTTTGGCGGTTCGGGGTTTGTCGGGCGCTATATCGCCCGGCGTCTGGCGCAACAGGGCTGGCGCGTGCGGGTCGCCGTGCGCCGCCCGAACGAAGCCACATTCGTGCGCACCTATGGCGCTGTCGGTCAGGTCGAACCGGTGCTCTGCAACATCCGCGACGATGCGTCGGTGCGTTCGGCCATGCAGGGCGCCGAGGCGGTGATAAACTGCGTCGGCATCCTGAACGAAGTCGGCAAGAACCGTTTCGATGCCGTGCAGGCCGAAGGCCCCGCGCGCGTGGCGCGGCTTGCCGCCGAAGAAGGTGTCGCGCGGCTGGTGCATGTATCGGCCATTGGCGCGGATGCGCAGTCCGACAGCGTCTACGCCCGCACCAAGGCCGAAGGCGAGGTCGGCGTGTTGACGCATTTCCCCAACGCCGTGATCCTGCGCCCGTCAATCGTTTTCGGGACCGAGGATCAGTTCTTCAACCGCTTCGCGGCCATGACACGCTTCGGGCCGGTGCTGCCGGTGGTGGGCGCCGACACGCGGTTCCAGCCCGTTTATGTGGACGATGTGGCAAAAGCTGCCGTAATGGGCGCCGAAGCGCAGGCCACGCCGGGTGTCTATGAACTGGGCGGGCCGGAAGTGCGCAGTTTTCGCGAGCTGATGGAAATGATGCTGGCCGAGATCCGACGCAATCGCGTGATCCTCAATATCCCCTTCGCGGTCGCCAACATCATGGCCGGGGCGCTGGGCGCGGTGCAGGTCGTCACGCTGGGGCTGTTCACCAATTCGCTGCTGACCCGCGACCAGGTGCGCAACCTGCGGCGCGACAACGTTGTGGCAGACGATGCGCGCGGCTTCTCTGACTTGGGGATCGCGCCAACGCCGATGGATGCGGTGGTGCCGGGATATCTTTGGACATACCGGCCCGGCGGGCAGTACAAGGCTATCAACGAATCCGCCACGCGCCTGCGCAAGGGCTGACGGACGCGCACACCGGGTTGCCTTGCTTGCCCATCCAGCGTTGCAACAAACCAATCCGCATAAAAAAACCCCGCCGAAACCGGCGGGGTAAGTTGTGCCCGGATAGGGGTTATCCGGGCACGGCGGTAACGTATCCTGAACGCTCAGGTCTCGCGCAGCGCAGCGCGCAACTGCTGGCGCAGGATGTCTATGGGGATCAGCTTGCCCTCGCGCTTGAACTGCCAATAGGTCCAGCCATTGCACGACGGCGCATTCTCGAGTGCGGCGCCCACCTGATGGATGGACCCGCGGTGTTCGGCGCTGACCAGCGATCCGTCGACCCGTACCATGGCCGCCTGCCCGCGCGGGCTGACCAGCACTTCGCCCGGGCGCAACAGCCCGTGCTCGACAAGCTGCCCGAAGGGGATGCGCGGCTCGGCCCGTTTCGAGGCCGTGACCTCGAGCGTGGCGCGCTCCAGCGGGCGCACCTTTGCCAGACGCCGCGCAGCCACTTCCCGGTACCCCGCCTCGCGTTCGATCCCGATGAAGTTGCGGCCCAGCATCCGCGCCACAGCGCCGGTGGTTCCGGTGCCGAAGAACGGGTCCAGCACCACATCGCCGGGATTGGTGGTCCCAACAAGGACGCGGTGCAGCAGCGATTCGGGCTTCTGGGTGGGATGCGCCTTGTCACCGTTGGCGTCCTTCAGGCGCTCATGCCCGGTGCAGATCGGCAGCATCCAGTCGCTGCGCATCTGCACACCTTCGTTGAGGTTTTTCAGTGCCTCGTAGTTGAAGGTGTATTTCGCGCCCTCGGACTTGGATGCCCAGATCAGGGTTTCGTGGGCGTTGGTCAGCCGCTTGCCGCGAAAGTTCGGCATCGGGTTGGACTTGCGCCAGATCACATCATTGAGAATCCAGTACCCCGCATCCTGAAGCGCCGCGCCAACCCGAAAGATGTTGTGATACGAGCCGATAACCCAGATCGCGCCGGTGGGTTTCAACAGCCGTTGCGCCGCCGCAAGCCAGTCGCGCGTGAAACGGTCATAGGCGTCGAAGCTGCCGAAGGAATCCCAGGCGTCATCCACCGCATCGACGCGGCTGTTGTCCGGGCGGTGCAAGTCGCCGCGCAGTTGCAGGTTATACGGCGGATCGGCAAAGATCAGATCCACGCTGCCCTCGGGCAGGCCGCGCATCACCTCGATGCAGTCACCGGCAATTATCTGGTTCACAGGCAGCGCCCTGGCGCCCGTGTCGGGTGTTTTTACTGTCATCTCTGCCTCGTTCGACCGCCGCTTTCGACGTGTCTTGTTGTTGGCAACCAAGATGAGTCAAACCCGATTCGCCGTCAATTTATTTCTGAATCAGCGCGTTACGGAATTTTCTTCATGCAGAACCTTCACACAGGATATTGCGGACCGGACGGAACGAACGCCTATGATGTGGGGTAACCCCAAGTTGTGCTATGGCATTTATGTGACGCTTGGTGGGATAGCCCGCGTTCTCGTCCCAGCCATAACCGGGGTACTGTTGGGCCAGTTCGGCCATGATGCGGTCACGCGTTACCTTTGCGATGATGGACGCGGCGGCTATCGACAGGCAACGACCGTCGCCCCGCACCACCGCCTCTGCCGGACAGGGCAACCCCTGCGGCACTCGGTTGCCATCGACCAGGACCTGATCGGGCGCCACGGTCAGCCCCTCCACAGCCCGGCGCATGGCCAGCAGACTGGCCTGCAGGATGTTGAGTGCATCGATCTCGGCCACGCTGGCATGGGCGACCGAGACTTCGGCGCAGGCCAGAAGCGCGTCATGCAGCGCCATGCGTCGCGCGGCGGTCAGGGTCTTGGAATCGCGCAGGCCCTCAGGGATCCGGGCCGGGTCCAACACCACCGCCGCGGCGGTGACCGGACCGCAGAGCGGCCCGCGCCCGACCTCGTCCACACCGGCAATACGTGCCCTGCCCGCAGCCCGGTGCACGGATTCCATCGAAAAATCGGGGGCGCTGACTTTCATGCTGCAAGTTGCCCCGCCCGCGCCGCCCGTTACAAGCGAAAAAAGGCGGGAAGCTTGCGCCCCCCGCCCCGCCGCGCATGGCGCTGCGTCAGATACTCGTTACTTACACATCCCCGCAGCGTACCGATACTGACACCACCATTTACGCGGCAGCGGGGAATTCCATCATTCGTTCGATCGCCTTCGCTTGTACCAGGGTCCTAGCGTCTCCGTCCCCGCTCGGTGTGATATCCCGCATCGGTCAGGCAGCGGGCGTTGTAGATCGTAAGCTGCCCACCCCGCTCAGTGCGCGCGTTCAGGGCGCAATGGCCAGGAAGGTTGCGCAGTCCGGCACGCGACAGGCAACTGCCGTCATAGCCGCGCGCGCTTTGGCCCCGCTGGCGGTAGCTGATTTCGCAGCGCTGCGGCAGGACCGCGCGGCTTGGTTGCGACGGGCGCTGCGGCAGGGCCGGGCGCTGCGGATGCCGCGGTTGCTGGTAGCGCGACTCAGTCCGATAACCGGCCTGCGTCAGGCACCGCTCGCGGAACACGCGGCGGTCACCGCGGTTTGTCGGCACGGTTTCGGCACAGTGGTGCGGCAACCGGTTCAGACCTGCACGCTGCAGGCAATGGGCATTATAGACCTCGACCAGGCGTCCGCGGGCGCGCAGCGTCTCACGGCAATGGTCAGGCAGCACATTGCCCGTATAGCGCCGCGAGGTGTCGCGCGGGCGGTCCGAAAAGCTATGCACAATGACGGCCACAGCCGCCGCACCCAGCAGAAACCGGATCAGGTCATCATCCGAAGCACGGGCCTGCGTCGGGGCGGAAACGACACCGGCAACGGCAACTGCCACAGCCGCTCCAAGGCCTGCGATGCGCAGACCGGTGATACGCGATAGGATACTCATGACCAGACCCTCCAACGGACAGATTGGCAACGCGATGCGCGCCGAAATGGTTCCCGCCGGTGCTCGGCACCGTGCCGAAACGACAATGGCGGGGACATGGTCCAAACCTGCGCCCGGTGGCGCCTGTCAGGCAATATCGGCCCGAGGTTATCGGATAACAGCGACAACCCGACATTGATCAGGCGGTGAAGGGTACCGCTGATATTGAATGACGGCGGGCCAGACGGCATGGTGAGAACATGAAACACGCAATCCGCACCCTCGCCATCCTTGTTGCGCTGATGCTGGCCACGCCCGCTGCGGCGCAATGCTATGCGGATTACAAGGCCAAACAGGACAATCCCCTGCGGCTGCAGTACGGGATTGTCGAACTGCCGCCCGAATCGTGCGGCGACTCGCAGGCGGCGGCCCGCCATGCCGAAGGGGTGCTGGCGCAACACGGGTGGACCTTGCTGCAAATCGAGTCCACTTTCGGACCCGAGGAATTCGAGCAACGGAGCGCGCGTGCAGGGGCAGTCCATCTCCGCAACTGAGTTGTCGCGCACCGGCAGCCGGGTCGTCGTCTGGGGGATGGCGGCGATCGTGGCGATCCTGCTGGTCGCGGCGGTGCTGCTGTTCCGCACCCTGCCCGATGCAGGCGCGTTCAATGCGCGGGTGGAACGGATTTTCCTGGAACAGGACCTGACCACGCAGGCGGAGATCAAGCTGCTGGAGATCCTGGCGCTGTCGGGGACCGCGTTTGCCGAGACCCTGACCTCGTACCGGGTGGTGATCTTTGTGCTGCTGGTCTTCGCGACCGCGCTGCTGATCACCTCGCTGGTGTTGGTGACCATGCTGATCGTGCTGAACCGGCGTATGGCGCAGGTTGAAAAGGCGGGCATTCAGGTGTCGTCGCTGGTGCTGAGCCGCGAGACACGGACGGTCGCGATCAACGACATGGAATTCCGCCTGACCGATGCCGCCATTGAAACGCTGGCAGTGCTCGCCGAGGCGCGAATGGACGGCGATATCCTGAGCGGCGCGCAGATCGAGGCGATGATCTCGGGGCGTGATTCAGCGGATTGCGACGAAGCGTCGGGCGCCACCCGGATCAAGCGGCTGCGCGACACGCTGGGGAATCAGCTGGTGTCCGAGGTGCTGATCCGCAACATCACCCGCCAGGGCTATGTGCTCGCCATCGACCCGTCGGTCATTCGCATGCTCTGAGGGCCGCGCGCCGCGCTTCATGGCCCGTGCGGACATCCGCCTCGCACGCCGCAGCAAGCGCCTTGCGGTGCGGGTAATCGGAAACCGCATGCGGCGTATGAAACACCAGATCGACCGTGCCGCCGCGCGCACTGGCCAGAACAGCAAGGAAATGCGGCGTGAAATCCATATCGCCCCACCACGCCAGCAAGCGCGGATCCTTCCCCGGCGGCGGGCGATAGACAATGCTGACCGGCTGCACATGCAGCAGATCGGCCAACCCGTCGGCAAAGAACGCCGAAAACAGCGTCGACTTGAACGCCAGCACTTGCTGTCCGTCGGTGCTGGTACCTTCGGGAAAGAACAACAATCGGTGCCCCGCGCGCAGCCGTGCCTCGAACAGCAGTTTCTGGCGCGCGGCGTCCCGCCCGTGGCGGCGGATGAACACCGTACCGGTCGCGCGCGCCAGCCAGCCGATGACCGGCCAGTGCGCAACATCGTCCTTGGACACGAAATACACCCGCTCGGCGGCGTTCAGCACAAAGATATCCAGCCACGACGCGTGGTTGGCCACCAGCGCGCCGCGCTGCGCCATGGGCGCGCCGTGCAGGACCAGCCGCAGACCCGACAGCAGCAGCGTGAACCGGCACACCGCTTGCGTGATGAACGGGGTCACGGGACGACGCAACCCGAACACCGGGCGCTCCAGCAGTCGCAGCGCCAGAAGCACGCCCAGCCCAGAAAAGATCACCAGGCCCAGCAACGTGCCCCGTGGCACGATCCACCACCAGTCCCGCCCCCGCAACGCAAGCGTCGGCGGCGGCGCGGGCGACTTCCACGATTCCATCTTCAACCCCCGGATGGGGTGCGCGTATGAAACATGCGCCTACGGTCGGGCATGCTTCGGGTGTCGAGTACCAGAAACACATCCGTGGTTCGCAGCTTGTGGTCGATGAAAGCCCCGTCGCCCACGAACCCGCCCATCCGCAGATAGGCCCGGATCAGCGCGGGAACCTCTGCCAGCGCGCGACTTCGATCCGCCGGGGTGACCTGGCACAGGTTCATGGGCTGATAGACACCCTCCAGCGCGCGGGCGCGCAGCGGCGCGGGCGCCAGATGAAAGCGGTGCAGCCACGACACCGGCAGCGCAAGCGCGTCCACATCGGTACCGACGAACGAGGCCACGCCAAAC
>SKKS01000284.1 GCA_007123625.1 Paracoccaceae bacterium | reverse complement strand
CCATGCTGCACACGCTCTATGGCCAGTCCCTGAAGCAGAAGGCTGAATTCTATATCGAATACTTCGCCATCGACCTGATCATGTCCGAGGATGGCGTGTGTCAGGGTGTGCTGGCCTGGAAACTCGATGACGGCACGCTGCATGCCTTCAGCGCCAAGATGGTGGTGCTGGCAACGGGCGGCTATGGTCGCGCCTATTTCAGCGCCACATCGGCGCATACCTGCACCGGCGACGGCAACGGCATGGTCGCCCGTGCAGGCCTGCCGCTGCAGGACATGGAGTTCGTGCAGTTCCATCCCACCGGTATCTATGGGGCGGGCTGCCTGATCACCGAAGGCGCGCGCGGCGAAGGCGGATATCTGACCAACTCCGAAGGCGAGCGCTTCATGGAGCGCTATGCGCCCACCTATCGCGATCTGGCCTCGCGCGATGTTGTCAGCCGCTGCATGACAATGGAAATTCGCGACGGGCGCGGCGTAGGGTCGAACAAGGACCACATTCACCTGCACCTGAACCACCTGCCGCCCGAAACCCTGAAGCTGCGCCTGCCAGGCATTTCCGAAAGCGCCAAGGTGTTCGCGGGCGTCGATGTGACGCGCGAACCGATCCCGGTGCTGCCGACGGTGCATTACAACATGGGCGGCATTCCGACGAACTATTGGGGCGAGGTGCTGAACGCCGATGCCTCCAACCCTGACCGCGTGTCCCCGGGCCTGATGGCGGTGGGCGAAGCGGCCTGCGCCAGTGTGCACGGGGCGAACCGGCTGGGGTCGAACTCGCTCATCGACCTGGTGGTATTCGGGCGGGCGGCTGCCATCCGTGCCGGGCAGGTGGTGGACGCAGACGCAGCCAATCCGGTCATGAACCGCGCCAGCATCGACAAGGCGCTGGAACGATTCGACGGGCTGCGCTATGCGGACGGCGCGATGCCGACCGCCGATCTGCGGCTGGAGATGCAGAAGACCATGCAGGCCGATGCCGCCGTCTTCCGCACCGACAAGACGCTGGCCGAGGGTGTGGACAGGATGACCGCCGTAGCCGCAAAGAGAGGCGATCTGAAGGTCACGGACCGTTCGCTTATCTGGAACAGCGACCTTATGGAAACGCTGGAGCTGGACAACCTGATGCCCAATGCGCTGGCCACCATCGTCAGCGCCGAGGCCCGCAAGGAAAGCCGCGGTGCCCACGCGCACGAGGATTACCCCAACCGCGACGATGCCAACTGGCGCAAGCATACGCTGGCCTGGGTCGATGACACGAAGGTGGCGCTTGATTACCGCCCTGTACATACCGAACCGCTGACCCCGATGGATCAGGGCGGGATCGATCCGAAACGGATCGCCCCCAAGGCACGGGTCTATTGACCCCGTGACACCCTACCCCGAGCCAGCCCCAGTGGCCAGCCACGCACGCGCAGCGTCGCCGCTGCGCAGGCTGCGCAGCGCACTGGGGCGGATGGGCCGCGAAGCCGCGCTCTATCCGTCGATGGTGCGGATCGGGACGGGGCCACGGCTGGCGATCCTGCCCAGCGAATCGCGCGAGGGTGCAAGCCTTCTGCGGGGCTACAACATGGCGACAGCCCTACGGCACCATGGCTGGCAAACTCTGGTGTTGCCTGCTCAACTGGCCCTGCCGCAACGTACACGCGTGCTGGAACGCTTCCGCCCGGACCTGGTGCTGGTGCAGCAAGCGCGCCATCCGTTCAACCGTGCCGCGCACCTGGGTCGCTGGCCCCTGGTGCTGGACATCGATGACGCGGATTTCCTTGACCCGGCGCTGGAGCCGGAGTTGACGGCGCTTCTGGCGCTGGCGCGCGGGGCGGTCTGCGGCAGCCGGTTCATCCGCGACTGGGCCGCCCAGCACACGCGCGCCACCCGGATCGTCTGGACCGGAACGCCGATCAGCCCCGGCCCCTGGCCGGACCATGCCGCGCGTCGCCCGCTTGTGACATGGGCACAACTGGGCCCCGAAGGGTACCGCGACGAACTGGCGATCGTGGCCGAGGTCATGGCCGACGTGGGGCGGCGCCGCGGCGGCGTCGATCTGCGGCTCTACTCCTTGTCCGGCCCGCGCGACCTGCCGGAACTGGTGCAGATGCAGGATGCGGGCGTGCGGATCGAATTCCTGCCGCGGCTGGGGTATGATGCCTACCTTGCGTCGCTGCGCGAGGCAGCTGTGGGCTTGTCGGCGATCGCCTCCGGCACCGGCTTCGGGCGTGGGAAATCCTTTGGCAAGATCCTTGGGTATCTGGACGCGAAAGTGCCGATCGTGTGCAGCGACGCAGCCGATCATGCGCTGTTCTTTCGCGAGGGCACCGGCATCGTCAGCAACGCGCCGGATGTATGGGTCGATGCCGTTTGCGCCCTGCTCGACGATCCCGCGCGCCGCACGGCGATGTCCGAGGCCGCGCATGCCGATTTCCGTACCCGTCTGTCGGTGGACGCCGCCGCCGCACGGTTGCACGACTTTCTGAGCGAACTGCTGGTTCCTGTAGCCCGCGCGGCCACATGAGGACTGCCACAGCATCACACTGCCGGTGTGCCGGCGTGTCCGACCACGAGAGAGGGAATTTCCCATGGTTCAACTGACCCTGCCAAAGAACAGCCAGATGCGCACGGGCAAGACCTGGCCCAAGCCCGAAGGCGCCAAGAACCTGCGCACCTTCCGCATCTATCGCTGGAACCCCGACGATGGCGAAAACCCGCGCGTCGATACCTATTTCGTCAATCTGGACGATTGCGGTCCGATGGTGCTGGACGCGCTCATCTGGATCAAGACAAAGGTCGATCCCACGCTGACGTTCCGGCGGTCTTGCCGCGAGGGGATCTGCGGCTCCTGTGCCATGAATATCGACGGCGGCAACGAACTGGCCTGCATCTTCGGCATGGACGAAGTGAAGGGCGATGTGAAGATCTATCCCCTGCCCCACATGCCGGTGATCAAGGATCTGATCCCGGACCTGACGCATTTCTACGCGCAGCATGCTTCGATCCAGCCCTGGCTGGAAACGAAATCGAACACGCCCGCAAAGGAATGGCGCCAGTCCATCGAAGACCGCGAGAAACTGGACGGGCTTTATGAGTGTGTGATGTGCGCTTGCTGTTCAACCTCGTGCCCCAGCTACTGGTGGAACGGGGACCGCTACCTAGGCCCGGCCGCGCTGCTGCACGCCTATCGCTGGATCATCGATTCGCGCGATGAAGCCACGGGGGAGCGGCTGGACGACCTGCATGACCCGTTCAAGCTGTATCGCTGCCACACGATCATGAACTGCGCCAAGACATGCCCCAAGGGCCTGAACCCCGCCAAGGCGATTGCCGAGATCAAGAAGATGATGGTCGAGCGGGTGGTTTGAGACCGCACCGCATGCGACAAGCAAATGCCGCCCGAGACCATCGGGCGGCGTTTTCTGTCGCGGGACTCGGGCCGCAGAAAAAGAAAAACCCCGGCAAACATGCCGGGGTTTTTCCATCAATACGGATCGACGAAGCGGCGGTCAGCCGCGCTCTTCGATGATCTCGACCAGATGCGGGATCTTGGCGACCATACCGCGCACCGAAGGGGTGTCCTCCAGTTCGCGGGTGCGGTGCATCTTGTTCAGGCCCAGGCCGATCAGCGTCTGGCGCTGAACGTTCGGGCGGCGGATGGGCGAGCCCACCTGCTTGACGACGATAGTTTTTGCCATGGTACTCTCCCTCACGCCTCGGCCGTTTCGGCTTCGGGTTTGCGCAGGATATCCGCAACCTTCTTGCCGCGGCGCTGAGCCACCTGGCGCGGGCTGGACGAATTGCGCAGTCCGTCCATGGTGGCCCGCACCATGTTGTAGGGGTTCTGGCTGCCCTGCGACTTGGCCACAACGTCCTGCAGGCCCAGCATCTCAAACACGGCGCGCATCGGGCCACCGGCGATGATCCCGGTCCCCGGAACGGCGGTGCGCATGATCACCTTGCCCGCGCCATGGCGGCCTTCGATGTCATGATGCAGGGTGCGGCCTTCGCGCAGCGGCACACGGATCATCTGGCGCTTGGCCTGCTCGGTGGCCTTGCGGATGGCCTCGGGGACCTCCTTGGCCTTGCCCTTGCCGAAGCCAACGCGGCCACGCTGATCGCCGACCACCACAAGTGCGGCAAAGCCGAAACGCTTGCCCCCCTTGACGGTTTTCGACACACGGTTGATCGCTACCAGACGATCGGCGAATTCCGGGTTTTCGTCGCGGTCGCGGCGGTCCCGGCGGTTGTCATCTCTTGCCATTATCGTCTCCTCAGAACTTCAGGCCGCCTTCACGGGCGGCGTCGGCAAGTGCCTTGACCTTCCCGTGAAACAGAAACCCGCCACGGTCGAAATAGCACTCCTCGACTCCGGCTGCCTTGGCACGCTCGGCGATCGCGGCACCAACCTTGGTGGCAGCGTCGATGTTGTTCACGCCGACCACGCCAAGATCCTTCTCCAGGGTCGAAGCCGCAGCCAGAGTGACGCCCTTCACATCGTCGATCAGCTGGACGCTGATGTTCTTGTTCGAGCGGTGGACCGAAAGGCGCGGACGCCCGTTGGCCATTTTCCGAAGTTTGTTCCGCACGCGCAGGCGGCGTTTCTGGAACAGCTTTTGCTTTGTGTTCGCCATCTGTCGCGCCCTTACTTCTTCTTGCCTTCCTTGCGGAAGATATACTCGTCCTTGTAGCGGATGCCCTTGCCCTTGTAGGGCTCGGGCGAACGCCACTTGCGAATGTTCGCGGCAACTTCGCCGACCTGCTGCTGGTCCATGCCCTCGATCACGATCTCGGTCTGCTTCGGGGTGGTCACGTTGACACCCTCCGGAACAGAAAAGATCACATCGTGGCTGTAGCCCAGCGACAGCTTCAGGTCCGCGCCCTGCATGGCAGCTCGGTAACCGACGCCGACCAGCTCAAGCTCTTTCTTGAAGCCATCGGTCACGCCTTGCGCCAGGTTCGCGACCATCGAGCGGGTCATACCCCACTGCTGGCGCGCGCGCTTGGAGTTTCCGCGCGGCTTGACGGTGATCGCGTTGCCATCCAGCACCACATCGACTTCGTCGGTGGCGGTGAAAGTGCGGCTGCCCTTGGGGCCCTTGACCGAAACGGTCTGCCCCTTGACTTCGGCCGTCACGCCCTTGGGCAGTTCGACCGGTTTCTTTCCAATCCGAGACATCGCACCCTCCTCAGAACACGCGGCAGAGCACTTCGCCACCAACATTGGCGGCGCGCGCAGCTGCGTCTGACATCACACCCTTGGGCGTGGACACGATCGACACACCCAGTCCGTTACGAACGGAGGGGATGTCCTGAACGCCCGAATAGACGCGGCGACCGGGTTTCGAGATACGCTTCAGCTCGCGAATGACGGGGGAGCCATCGGCATACTTCAGCGAGATCTCAAGCGCGGGATGACCGTCAGCGCCGGTCACAGATTCGTATCCGCGGATATAGCCTTCGTCCTTGAGCACATCGAGCACCCAGGCACGCAGCTTGGAGGCGGGCGAAATGACCGTGGACTTACCACGCATCTGCGCGTTGCGGATGCGGGTCAGCATATCGCCGAGAGGATCGTTCATCGACATGGTGCGATCTCCTTACCAGCTCGACTTGACCATGCCGGGGATCTGGCCGTTCGAGGCCAGATCACGCAGCGCGATCCGCGACAGTTTCAATTTGCGGTAATAGGCTTTGGGACGCCCGGTGAGCTGGCAGCGATTGTGCAGCCGCGTCGCCGAGCTGTTGCGCGGCAGTTGCGCAAGCTTCAGGTTCGCCTTGAACCGCTCTTCCATTGGGCGCGATTCATCTGCGGCAATTGCCTTCAGATCGGCGCGCCGGCTGGCGTATTGCTTGACCAGCCGCTGACGCTTCTTCTCGCGCTCGACCATTGCTTTCTTGGCCATGTTCTTCCTCCTTCGGCGTCAGCTGGCAAAGGGCATGTTGAATTTCTTCAACAGCGCTTTGGCTTCGGCGTCGGTTTTCGCGGTGGTGCAAATGATGACATCCATGCCCCAGACCTCGTCGATCTGGTCATAGGCGATCTCGGGGAACACGATATGTTCCTTGATGCCCATGGCATAGTTGCCGCGGCCGTCAAAGGACGTGCCCTTGACGCCCCGGAAGTCACGCACCCGCGGCAACGCGATGGTGATCAGACGATCGAGGAAGTCATACATGCGATCGCCGCGCAGCGTGACCTTCACGCCCAGGGGCATTTCCTCGCGGACGCGGAAACCGGCGATCGAATTGCGCGCCTTGGTGATGACCGCCTTCTGGCCAGCAATCGCGGTCATGTCAGCTTGCGCCGACTTTATCTTCTTGCTGTCCTTGACGGCTTCGCCAATGCCCATGTTCAGCACGATCTTGTCGAGCCTCGGGGCCATCATCGCGTTCTTGTAGCCGAATTCCTCGATCAGGGCGGCACTGATGCTGTCCTTGTAGAGGCTGCGCAGACGCGGGGTATAGGTTGCGGTGTCAAGCATCAGATCGCCTCCCCGGTAGTCTTGGCGTAGCGGACCTTCTTGCCCTCATCGAACCGGAAGCCTACGCGCGTCGCCTTGCCGTTGCCATCAACCAGTGCCAGGTTCGACAGGTCGACCGGCATGGCCTGCGGAATACGCCCACCTTGGCTGGTCTGGCTTTGCTTGGTGTGGCGCACGGCAATATTGATGCCGTCCACAACGGCCTTGTTGTCGCTGGGCATGACGCGGCTGATCTCGCCGGTCTTGCCCTTGTCCTTGCCGGTCAGCACGACGACCTTGTCGCCTTTTTTCAACTTCGCAGCCATCACAGCACCTCCGGCGCCAGCGAGATGATCTTCATGAAGTTCTTCGCACGCAGTTCGCGCACCACGGGTCCGAAGATCCGGGTGCCCACAGGTTCGCCTGCATTGTTCAGAATGACAGCGGCATTGCGGTCGAAGCGGATGGCGGTACCATCCTCGCGGCGCACTTCCTTGGCGGTGCGCACGACGACGGCCTTGCGCACGTCGCCTTTCTTCACCCGCCCGCGCGGGATCGCTTCCTTGACGGATACTACGATGATGTCGCCCACGGACGCATAGCGCCGTTTGGACCCACCGAGCACCTTGATGCACTGCACCCGGCGAGCGCCGGAGTTGTCAGCGACATCCAGATTGGTCTGCATCTGGATCATTGGTTTCTCCCGACCTTTGGGAACCGCTGCTTTTCAGGGCCCCAGGGTTTCGATCAAACCGGAAGGGTGTGATCAAGCCGAAGCTTCGGTCACAACCTCCCAGCGTTTACTTTTCGAGACAGGCGCACATTCGCGGATGCGAACGGTGTCACCCACCTTGAAATGGTTCTCCGGATCATGCGCGCGGTACTTCTTGGTGCTGCGCACAGTCTTTTTCATCACCGGGTGCGTGAAGCGGCGTTCAACCAGAACCGTCACGGTCTGTGCGTTTTTGTCGCTGGTCACGGTGCCTTGCAGGATGCGTTTGGGCATAGGGAAGGCTCCTCAGTTCGCCGCCGCAGCGCGGGCTTTTTCGGTCAGGACGGTCAGCACGCGCGCCGCATTGCGGCGCACGTCGCGCATCCGCGCGGTGTTGTCCAACTGGTTGGTCGCCTTCTGGAAGCGCAGGTTGAACGCTTCCTTTTTGAGCGCAACAAGCTGATCGCGCAGCTCGTCCGGGGTCTTGTTTCGCAGATCTTCGGGCTTCATGCCTGTTCCTTAATCAACAATCGCCGGAGAGCCCCTTGGAAAGGGTCACCCTGATTCCCGACGGAGGTGGATGATCGGGCCGTATAGGCGGGATCGCCCCGCAAGGCAAGGCTTTCCGCCGCAAATCCGAAGGGCGGGCAGTGAAGCCCGCCCCAAGGGTCGATTACCAGTCTTCGCGCACAACCACGCGGGTCTTGATCGGGAGCTTCATCGCCGCGAGGCGCAGCGCCTCGCGGGCGGTCGCGTCGTTCACGCCGTCGATCTCGAACATCACCCGGCCAGGCTTGACCTTGGCGGCCCAGAAATCGACCGACCCCTTGCCTTTACCCATCCGCACTTCGGTCGGCTTGGACGACACGGGTACATCCGGAAAAATGCGGATCCACACACGGCCCTGACGCTTCATGTGGCGCGTCATGGCCCGGCGGGCGGCTTCGATCTGCCGGGCGGTGATCCGCTCGGGCTCGGTGGCCTTCAGGCCGTAGCTGCCGAAGTTCAGGTCAAACCCGCCCTTCGCCTCGCCCTTGATCCGGCCCTTGTGCTGTTTGCGGAACTTCGTCCGTTTCGGTTGCAGCATCTTCTCTCTCCTGTCTCAGGATCAACGACGCGGACGCGATGCGCCGCCCGAATCCTGCAGTTCCTGATGCCGACGATCCCGGGCCTGCGGATCATGTTCCATGATCTCGCCCTTGAAGATCCAGACCTTGATCCCGATGATCCCGTAGGCGGTCTTGGCCTCGGCATGGGCGTAGTCGATATCGGCACGCAGCGTGTGCAGGGGCACGCGGCCCTCGCGGTACCATTCGGTCCGCGCGATTTCGGCCCCGCCCAAACGCCCCGCGACGTTCACCCGGATACCCAGCGCCCCCATACGCATGGAGTTCTGAACCGACCGCTTCATCGCACGACGGAAGCTGACGCGGCGCTCCAGCTGCTGGGCGATCGATTCAGCCACCAGTTGCGCATCCAGTTCCGGCTTGCGGACCTCGACGATGTTGAGGTGCAGGTCGCTGTCAGTGAAATTCGCCAGCTTCTTGCGAAGGGTTTCGATATCGGCGCCCTTCTTGCCGATGATCACGCCCGGACGCGCCGTGTGAATGGTCACGCGGCATTTCTTGTGCGGTCGCTCGATGATCACGCGGCTGATGCCGGCCTGCTTGCACTCATCATGGATGAATTCGCGGATCTTCAGATCCTCGAGCAGCAGGTTTCCGTAATCCTTGTCTTCGGCAAACCAGCGGCTGTCCCAGGTGCGATTGACCTGCAGACGCATACCGATCGGATTTACTTTCTGACCCATTATGCTTGCTCCTCGACCTGGCGAACCTTGATGGTCAGCTCCGAAAACGGCTTCATGATCTTGCCGAAACGGCCCCGCGCGCGCGGACGGCCGCGTTTCAGCACGATGTTCTTGCCGACCCAGGCTTCGGCCACGACGAGCTCATCCACGTCCAGGCCGTGGTTGTTCTCGGCATTCGCGATTGCCGACTGCAGGCACTTGCGCACATCGCCCGCGATCCGCTTCTTCGAGAAGGTCAGATCAGTCAGCGCCTTGCTGACAGGCTTGCCCCGGATCATGGCCGCGACGAGGTTAAGCTTCTGCGGGCTGGTGCGCAGCATGCGTGCCTTGGCCATCGCCTCGTTATCGGCCACGCGGCGCGGATTGTTGTCCTTACCCATGACGCTTATTTCCTCTTCGCTTTCTTGTCGGCGGCGTGCCCGTGATGGGTTCGCGTCGGCGAGTATTCCCCGAACTTCTGGCCGATCATGTCTTCGGACACGTTGACGGGGATGTGCTTCTTGCCGTTGTAGACCCCGAACGTCAGGCCCACGAACTGCGGCAGGATGGTCGACCGGCGCGACCAGATCTTGAT
>SKKS01000369.1 GCA_007123625.1 Paracoccaceae bacterium | reverse complement strand
TGCCGCCACATCGGCAGCGGGCGCCAGATCATCCGACCCGGACATTGCGTCGGGCGCTGCCGCGGACTCCACCGGCGCCACCGTCTCGCTCCCGGTGTCGGGCCGTTGATCGACGGTCGTCGTATCCGTGTCAGGCGCGGGCACGGTCCCGGTATCGGGCCCGCCTGCATCCGCGAAGGTTGCGTCGTTTTCTTCGTCGAACGAGCCGTCCAGAACCTCGGCAATGGCTTCCGGGGCATAGTCGGCGACATGGCGCACACCCTTTTCCGTCAGCAGCTTCTGCACACCGCGAATGGTCATGCCGTGGTCGTGCAGCAACGTCCGGATCCCCGAAAGCAGTTCCAGATCGGCGGGCCGGTAGTACCGCCTCCCACCCGCGCGCTTTACCGGCTTCACATGAGTGAACTTGCTTTCCCAGAAACGCAGCACATGCGCCGGAGTCTGGAGGATTTCGGCGACTTCGCTGATGGTCCGAAAGGCCTGGGCCGCCTTGCGCATCACGAGGTCCTGTTACCCTGCGCCACGCGATCCTTCATCAGATGGGATGGCCGGAACGACAGTACCCGGCGCGGCTCGATCGGCACTTCTTCGCCGGTCTTGGGATTGCGTCCGATCCTGGAGCCCTTGTCGCGCACGGAAAACGTGCCGAAGGACGAAATCTTGACCTGCTCACCGCGCACCAGCGCGTCGGAAATGTGCTGCAACACACTTTCCACCAACTGAGCCGATTCGTTCCGGGACAGACCCACCTCGCGGAATACTGCTTCACTCAGGTCCATCCTGGTCAAGGTCTTGTCGCTCATCCCAACTCTCCCCGCTTTTGGCGGAGCATGGGCCATGCGATTTTCCGAGTCAATATCAAGCCCTTGTCGGACACGGCTCATGCGCTGTCAGAACAGCAGTTTTCGGGGCATTCCAGCGCCTGCGCTTGCTCTACCAGCGCAGAACCACTGCGCCCCAGCTCAGCCCGCCGCCAATCGCTTCGCAGACCAGCAGATCGCCCTGCCGGAAGCGCCCTTCCGAAGCGGCCACCGACAACGCAAGCGGGATCGACGCCGCCGAGGTGTTGCCGTGGTCCTGCACCGTTATCACAACCCGCTCCAACGGTAGGCCCAGCTTCTGCGCAGTGCCGCGGATGATCCGCAGATTGGCTTGGTGCGGCACCACCCAGTCCACATCGGACGCCGCCAGGCCCGCGCGCGCCAGCGCCGCAGTGGCCGTCGCCGCCAGCTTTTCGACCGCGTGGCGAAAAACCTCGCGCCCCTGCATGCGCAGGCATCCGGCGGTGCCGCTGGTCGACACGCCGCCGTCGACATAAAGAAGATCGCCATAACGCCCGTCAGAGTTCAGGTCCGTCGACAGAATGCCGCGATCATCCGCGCTGCCAGTACCCGCCTGCGCCTCAAGCACCACCGCACCGGCCCCGTCGCCAAACAACACGCAAGTCGAACGGTCGGTCCAGTCCATGATCCGCGAGAACGTTTCAGCGCCGATCACCAGCACCCGGTCGGCCTGACCGGACATGATCATGCCATTGGCATTGGCCAGCGCAAAGACAAATCCCGCACAGACGGCTTGCACGTCGAAGGCAAAACCGCGCGTCATGCCCAGCCCCGCCTGCACCTGTGTCGCCACTGCGGGGAATGTCATGTCCGGGGTCGATGTCGCCACTACCACCGCATCGATCTGTGACGGATCAAGACCTGCGTTCGCCAGCGCGGCGCGCGCGGCGTGAATGGCCAGATGCGAGGTGAATTCACCTTCGGCCGCGAAGTGGCGCCGCTCGATCCCCGAGCGCGAAACGATCCATTCGTCCGAAGTATCCAGCATCGTCGAAAATTCGGCGTTCGGGACAACGCGCTCAGGCAGATAATGCCCCGTTCCGACCACCACCGCCCGTCGCGTCATTTCTCTTCCCGTGTTTTGCTGTCGTTACCGTTCTGTCCCGCGCGGTGCTCTGCGACCGCAAGCTCGACCTGTTCCAGCCGCTCCGACATGCGATCCTGGAAACCCGATTGCGCCAGTTGAAAAGCCAGCTTGATCGCGGCCGATATTCCTGTGGCGTCGGCGGCGCCGTGAGATTTCACCACCGTGCCGTTCAACCCCAGGAAAACGCCCCCATTGACGCGGCGCGGATCAGTCCTGCGCTGCAGGCGGCGCAGGCTGGGCAGAACGGGCAGCGCGGCCAGCTTCGTCAGCCACGACGCACCCAGTTCCGCGCGCAACGCATCGCGGATCAGCCGCGCGGTGCCTTCGGCGGTCTTGAGCGCGACATTGCCGGTGAACCCGTCGGTAACAATCACGTCGACCACCGACGACGGGATGTCGCTGCCCTCGACAAAGCCGACAAAGTCGTAGCGCCCCAGCTCGGCCAACGACCCAATCAACTCGTGCGCTTCGCGGATTTCGGTGCGGCCCTTGTGCTCTTCGGTGCCCACGTTCAGCAGCCCGACGCGGGGGCGCGCGACATTGAAGCCGTTGCGATAGTAGGCCACGCCCAGCATCGCGAACTGCAGCAGGTTGGACGCTTCGGCGCGCACATCGGCGCCCACGTCCAGCATGATGTTGTAGCCATCGCTCCCGCGCTTCGGCCACATGCAGGCAATCGCAGGGCGGTCCACGCCCGGCAGCTTGCGCAACCGAAGCATCGACACCGCCATCAACGCGCCGGTATTGCCACACGACACTGCGGCCGCCGCCGATCCGTCGCGCACGGAATCGATGCACGACCACATCGAAGTCCCCTTGCCGCGCCGCATGACATGGCTGGGCTTTTCCTTCATGGTGACCACATCGTCGGCATGAACGATGCGCACACGCCCGCCCAGGACCGGGTGGCGTGCGACCAGAGGCTCCAGCACGGTCTTGTCTCCGTGCAGGGCAAAGGCGATCTGCGGATTCTTCTCTGCCGACAGCACGCACCCCGAAACCACTTCGGAAGGCCCCGCGTCGCCGCCCATGGCGTCGACCGATACCGTGGTCTGCAGGTCAGAAGTGTCAGCGCCGACGGGCGGAGAGGTCATGTTCTACAAGGCCGCGCGGAGCTCAGGCCGCGTCGTCTTCCAGATCGACATCGGTGGCCTGCGCCACGACCTCGCGATCATTGTAGTGCCCGCACGACGGGCAGACATGATGCGGGCGCTTCAGCTCGCCGCAGTTGGAGCATTCGTTGGGATTCGCTGCCACCAATGCATCATGCGCGCGGCGCATGTTGCGGCGGGAACGGGTCACACGGTTCTGTTGCACAGCCATGGGAAAAACCTCGGGTGTATTGTTCTGTTATGGCCCGGACGCGACGGCACGGGTGCCAGTGATTTGGTTCGGGTCGGTTCGGGCGATGTGGGGAGGGCCATACACTGCCATTGGGCATGTTCCAAGCCCTGTTCGCGCCGATTGACTGGTATATGTGCACTTTTTCCAGCGCACAAGACCAACCACCCGATCGGACCCCCTGCCGCCGTGACGCCGCTGCAGCGCGGTCACGAATCCGCCTTGCCCACGCCATAAACCGGGGTCACCTTGCATCAACGGCCCGGCAGGTGGCCGGATCAATGGCGCGCCCGGGCCCGGGTCGCAGAAATGAACGTCAGTGGAGTACGCATGCAGATCTCGTTACATCTTGGCCCCCATCTGACCGACGAGGACAGGCTGTCGCGGTGTCTGATCAAGAACCGTGACCAATTGGCCGAGGTTGGAATCGCCATCCCCGGCCCCGGCAAGTACCGCGAATTGTTGCGCGCCGCCTGCGAACGCCTTGAGGGTGCGCCCCCCGACCCCGAAAGCGCAGCGGCAATCCTGGATGACATCGTGACGCTGGACGGCGCAAGGCGCGTGGTCCTGTCGTCGCAGGATTTCCTCAGCCCGCGCGGCCGGGCGATCCGGGACAATGCGCTTTACCCGGACGCCGGCGAAAACCTGCGCCGGTTGCGCGCCCTGTTCCCCGACCAGTCGGTCGAAGCCTTCGTCGCCATCCGGAACCCCGCGACCTTCATGGCCTCATTGGTGCAGGTGATCCACGACAAGGCCCGCACGCGGATTCTTGAAACCACCGATCCTGCGGCCCTGTCCTGGTCAGCGCCGATCGCTGCAATGCGCGAAGCGTGCCCCGACGTGCCGCTGACCGTGTGGTGCGACGAAGACACGCCCTATCTGTGGAGCGAGGTCCTGCACGTTGTCAGCGACCACCCCGAGGACATGACGCTGGCGCACAGCTATGACTGGTTCGCACAGGTCATGACCGCCGAGGGGCTGGAAAAGATGCTGGCCTGGATGCACGATCATCCCCCCGCAACCGAAGACCAGCGCCGCCGCATCATCAGCGCGTTCCTGGACAAGTTCTATGACGCGGAAAAGGTCGATGTAGACCTGAACCTGCCCGGCTGGACCGAGGATCTGGTTGCGGTGCTGAGTGAACTTTACGATCAGGATGTCAAAAAGATTTCCGCCATGGACGGCGTGCGCCTTCTTACCCCCTGAGCGCGCCTGGCGACCCCGGCCGGCGCCCGGGTCGCTATTCCATCCCCAGCGCGGCCTTGTAGACCTCGAGCACCGCTTCCTCTTCGGCGATCTCGTCAGGCTTGCGCTTGCGCAGGCCGATGATCTTGCGCAACACCTTGGTGTCGTAGCCGCGCCCCTTGGCTTCGGCCATCACTTCCTTCTGCTGGTCGGTGATGTCCTTCTTTTCGGCCTCCAGGTGTTCGTAACGCTCGATGAACTGCCGCAGCTCTTCGGCGGTGATGGCATAGGCGTCGGGGGTGGACATGGGTGCTCTCCTGCCTTGATGTTTTCCCTGTCCTAGATCGCCCGTCGGCGCCCTGCAAGAGCGCGCGCGCTTGCAGGGCGCGCGGTTCCGCGCTAGGCCGCGCGCGACAGTGGAAAGCAGGAGGACCAGGCATGGACTGGTTGATATGGACCGGGGCGGCAATTTCGCTGGGCGGGGTTGGCCTTCTGATCTGGTGCGTCTTCTTCGCCATGCGCGCCCGGCGCGAGGCCACCGACGAAACCGACCTGCGCGCGCGGCTGCAGCGTGCAGTGATCGTGAACTTCGCGGCACTGGCCATTTCGACACTGGGATTGATGATGGTCGTCGCGGGCATTTTTCTGGGCTGAAGCCGTGACCACACGCGCGTCCGATTCCGGATTCCCATGTCATCCCCGCTGTGGCATAGTGCTCTGAAGCCCGTCAGAGGCGCCAGAGGCCGCAGATCCATGACCAGTACACGACCGGCACTTGCCGTAGCCCTTCATGTCACCACTCTTGTGGTGCTGGGCGGCTATTTCACCTTCGCCGCGGTGCAAGGCAACTATGGCCTATTCCACCGGGTTCAGATCGAGGCAGAGAACCAGGATCTGCGTCAGCGACGCGATGCGCTGCGTGTCGAGCTTGCGCAACTGGAAAACCGCACGCGACGGATGTCCGACGACTGGCTGGACCTTGAACTGCTGGACCAGCAGGCCCGCGATGTGCTCGGGCTCATGCGCGCCGACGAGATCATGATCCGCTGAACTCGCGCAGTCGGCGCTTGCCCTCATTCTGTCAAAGACGCGCGCGCAGGCAGTAAAAACCGGATTGCGGCGGCCCGTTTCGGGCCATGTCACACAAGCAAAGCCGCCCCCGGGAAAAACCCCCTCGCAACCTGTGTGGTTTTGCGGTATCCGATGGTTTAATGCTGAACTATTGATTGCAACCGCAGGGGGCGAGTGCGATGGCTGCGCGCAGAACCACGAAGAAACCGAACATCTCTGCCGAGGAACTGCTCGGCTACTACCGCGACATGCTGCTGATCCGCCGATTCGAGGAAAAGGCCGGTCAGTTGTATGGCATGGGTCTGATCGGCGGGTTCTGTCACCTGTACATCGGACAGGAAGCGGTGGTCGTGGGGCTGGAAGCCGCGGCGAAGGAAGGCGACAAGCGCGTCACCTCGTACCGCGATCACGGCCACATGCTCGCCTGCGGCATGGACCCGAATGGCGTGATGGCCGAACTGACCGGGCGCGAGGGGGGCTACTCCAAGGGCAAGGGCGGCTCCATGCACATGTTCTCGAAAGAGAAACATTTCTACGGCGGCCACGGGATCGTCGGCGCGCAGGTGCCCATCGGCGCCGGGCTTGCCTTCGCGGACAAGTACCTGGGCAATGACAACGTCACATTCGCCTATTTCGGGGACGGCGCGGCCAACCAGGGCCAAGTCTATGAAACCTATAACATGGCCATGCTCTGGGATCTGCCCGTGGTCTTCGTGATCGAGAACAACAAATACGCCATGGGTACATCCGTGCAGCGCGCCACAAAGTCGCCCAGCCTGTGGGAACGCGGCGCCGCCTACGGCATCCCCGGCGAGGAAGTCGACGGCATGGACGTGCTCGCGGTCAAGGCCGCAGGCGAAAAGGCCGTCGCCCACTGCCGTGCGGGCAAGGGCCCCTACATCCTTGAAGTGATGACATACCGGTATCGCGGCCATTCCATGTCGGACCCGGCCAAGTACCGCACCCGCGACGAGGTCCAGAAAATGCGCGATGAACGCGACGCCATCGAACATGTGCGCGACCTGCTGTTGCAGGGCAAGCATGCAACCGAAGACGACCTCAAAGCCATCGACAAGGACATCAAGGCGGTGGTCAACGACGCGGCCGAGTTCTCCAAGGAAAGCCCCGAGCCCGCGCTCGAGGAACTCTGGACCGATATCTACGCCGACACCGTGCCGCAGACCGCCTGAGGGAGACGACCGACATGGCAACCGAAATTCTCATGCCCGCCCTCTCGCCCACGATGGAAGAGGGCACACTGGCCAAATGGCTGGTCAAGGAAGGCGACACCGTATCCGCTGGCGATGTGATCGCTGAAATCGAAACCGACAAGGCCACGATGGAGTTCGAAGCCGTGGACGAAGGCACCATGGGCAAGATCCTTGTGGCCGAAGGCACCGAAGGCGTAAAGGTCAACACGCCCATCGCCGTGCTGGTTGACGAAGGCGAAAGCGCCGACGACATCGCCTCCGGCGACACGGCAGCGCAGGCGCTGGAAGCCGCCGCCCCGGCGGCTGACGCGGCCGCCAAGGCGGCCCCCGCAGGGGGCTCCGCGAAGGCCGCTCCCCCGGCCACCGCTTCCGCCGAACCAAAACCCGATACAAGTCCCGACTGGCCCGAGGGCACCGAAATGCGCACGCAGACCGTGCGCGAGTCGCTGCGCGATGCGATGGCCGAGGAAATGCGCGCCAATGACCGCGTTTTCGTGATGGGCGAGGAAGTCGCCGAATACCAGGGGGCCTACAAGATCACGCAAGGGTTGCTCGATGAATTCGGCGCGCGCCGCGTGGTGGACACCCCCATCACCGAGCACGGCTTCGCGGGCATCGGGGTCGGCGCGGCCTTTGGCGGTTTGCGTCCCATCGTCGAATTCATGACCTTCAACTTCGCAATGCAGGCCATCGACCAGATCCTCAACTCGGCGGCCAAGACACTTTACATGTCGGGTGGCCAGATGGGCTGTCCCATCGTGTTCCGCGGCCCCAACGGCGCCGCCGCGCGCGTCGGCGCCCAGCACAGCCAGTGCTATGCGGCCTGGTACAGCCAGATCCCCGGGCTGAAGGTCGCCATGCCGTATTCGGCCGCCGACGCCAAGGGCCTGTTGAAATCCGCCATCCGCGATCCCAATCCAGTGATCTTCCTGGAGAACGAAATCCTTTATGGCCGCAGCTTCGAGGTTCCGGTTCTCGACGATTTCACCGTCCCCTTCGGCAAGGCGAAGATCTGGCGTGAAGGGTCGGACGTCACCATCGTCAGCTTCGGCATCGGCATGACCTATGCGCTTGAAGCCGCCGGGAAACTGGCCGAGGACGGGATCGAGGCCGAAGTGATCGACCTGCGTACCCTGCGCCCCATGGACACTGACGCGATCCTGGCTTCGGTGCGCAAGACCAACCGCCTGGTCACCGTCGAAGAAGGCTTCCCACAAGGCTCGGTCGGTAATTACATCACCTCGGTGGTGATGGAACATGCCTTCGACTATCTGGACGCGCCGGTGATCAACCTTACCGGCAAGGACGTGCCCATGCCCTATGCCGCCAATCTTGAAAAACTTGCGCTGGTGACCACCGACGAGGTGATCGACGCCGTGCGCCGCGTCACCTATCGCTGAGGGAGGGGACAATGCCGACAGAAATCCTGATGCCCGCGCTGTCGCCCACCATGGAGGAAGGCACGCTCGCGAAATGGCTGGTCAAGGAAGGCGACACCGTCGCGGCGGGCGACGTGATCGCCGAGATCGAGACCGACAAGGCCACGATGGAATTCGAAGCCGTCGATGAAGGCACCATCGGCAAGATCCTGATCGCCGAGGGAAGCGAAGGCGTGAAGGTCAACACCCCCATCGCCGTGCTGCTGGAGGACGGCGAAAGCGCCGATGACATCGGCACCGCCCCTGCTGCGTCCGGGGCGAAGGCTGCGCAAGACGCGCCGAAGGCCGGAACGGCCGACGCGGGCGCGAAGGCGTCCCCCGAAGCCAAAGGCGCAGCCAAAGGTGCGGGGGGCTCCGACGCGCCCGCCCCCCCTGCCCCGGCAGGCGCCGACGGCAGCCGCATCTTCGCCTCGCCTCTTGCCCGGCGCATCGCCGCTGACAAGGGCCTCGACCTTGCGCAGATCAAGGGCTCGGGGCCGCATGGCCGGATTGTGCGCGCCGACGTGGAAGCTGCTGCTGATCAGCCCGCCAGCGCCGCAGCCGCGCCGTCGGACGCCCCGCAGGCCGACACGAAAGCCGATGCCAAACCCGTAACGATGGCCGCCGGTCCGTCGGGGGATGCCGTGGCGCGGATGTACGAAGGCCGCGACTATGAGGAGGTCAAGCTTGACGGCATGCGCCGCACCGTGGCCAGCCGCTTGACCGAGGCGAAGCAGACCATCCCGCATTTCTATCTGCGCCGCTCGGTGGTTCTGGACCCGCTGCTCAGGTTCCGGGGCGAACTGAACGCGCAGCTTGAAAGCCGTGGCGTGAAGCTCTCGGTCAATGACTTCGTCATCAAGGCCTGCGCGCTGGCGCTGCAGGACGTGCCGGATGCCAATGCGGTCTGGGCCGGTGACAGGATCCTGCGGCTGAAGCCATCGGACGTGGCGGTCGCGGTGGCGGTCGAAGGGGGCCTTTTCACGCCGGTCCTGAAAGATGCCCATGCCAAGACCCTTTCGGCGCTGTCAGCCGAGATGAAGGATCTGGCGACCCGCGCGCGCAGCCGCAAGCTTTCCCCGCATGAATATGTCGGCGGTTCCATGGCGATTTCGAATCTGGGCATGTTCGGGATCGAGAATTTCGATGCCGTCATCAATCCGCCGCACGGGTCCATCCTGGCGGTGGGGGCCGGCGTGAAACAACCCGTCGTCGGTCGCGATGGCGAGCTGGCTGTGGCGACAGTGATGTCGATGACGCTGTCGGTGGACCACCGGGTGATCGACGGCGCGCTGGGGGCCGAATACCTGAAAGCCGTGATCGGCTATCTGGAAAGCCCGATGCTGATGCTCGCCTGAGCCGGTGTGACCTTGCGGTGCGCGCGTTCCGCGCGCAAGTTCATGTGTCAAG
>SKKS01000104.1 GCA_007123625.1 Paracoccaceae bacterium | reverse complement strand
GCCATGTCGATGGCCCCGTCCAGCAACGGCTTGTAATGCACCACGCGGCCCGGTTCGATCCCGCAGGACGCGGCGATGATCGCCTTTGGCTGCGCGTCGTCGATCCGGGTGGCCAGTTCGCGCGCTGCAAATCCTCCGAACACCACAGAATGCACCGCGCCAAGCCGCGCGCAGGCCAGCATGGCCACCAGCGCTTCGGGGATCATGGGCATGTAGATTAGCACCCGATCGCCCCGGGTCACGCCCTGCCCTGCCAGAGCGCCCGCCAACCGCGCCACGCGGTCCAGCATTTCGGCATAGGTAATGTGCGCCTTAGTGCCGGTTACAGGGCTGTCGTGGATCACCGCCACCTGATCGCCGCGCCCGGCGGCCACATGGCGGTCGAGCGCGTTGAAGCAGGTGTTCACCTCGGCGTCGGCGAACCATTCATAGATGGGCGCGCGGTCTTCGAACAGCGCGTGTGTGGGCGGGGTCACCCAGTCGATAGCCCCGGCCTGGTCCATCCAGAATGCATTGCGGTCAGTGATCGAACGCTGGTAGATCTCGGCGTAACCCATGTAGCTCTCCTACGGCCCTCTGGGCGATTTGTTACGCGAGCGCAGGGGTTTTGCGCAATGCTGTTACCGTCATCATCGCGCGTTTGAGCACATAATTTTGCAAAACCTCGCGCGCGACAGATGTCGAATTTGCAAAACCACCACTCTCCGCAACAGGGCCGCATGCAATCCGGCACGCTTTGCAAACCTGCGCGGCTTGCTTCCGTCCGGTGCCCCCGCTAGACCCGGGCATCCCGCCCGGAGTTTGACCCTTGCGCAGCATCCTCATCACCGGCTGTTCCTCGGGGATCGGCTACCACGCGGCCCATGCGCTGGCCGCACGGGGTTGGCAGGTGTTTGCGACCTGCCGCCAGCCTGCAGATTGCGACCGCCTGCGGGCCGAAGGGCTGGACAGCGTGGTGCTGGACTATACCGATACCAACAGCATGACCCGCGCGCTGGACCACGTTCTGAGCAGCACCGGTGGGCGGCTGGACGCGCTGTTCAACAACGGCGCCTATGCGATCCCCGGCGCGACCGAGGATCTGCCGACCGACGCCCTGCGCGCGATCTTCGAAGCCAACCTTTTCGGCTGGCACGAGCTGACGCGCCGGGTGATCCCGGTCATGCGTGCGCAAGGCGCGGGACGTATCGTGCAGAATTCATCGGTGCTGGGACTGGCGGCGTTGCGCTGGCGCGGCGCTTATGTGGCCACGAAATTCGCGCTGGAGGGGCTATCAGATGTGCTGCGGCTGGAAATGCGCGGCACCGGCGTGCATGTGGTGCTGATCGAACCGGGGCCGGTGACCAGCCGCATCCGCCAGAATTCCATCCCGCATTTCGAACGCTGGATTGACTGGCGGGCTTCGCCCCGCGCGGCGCAGTACGAAAGCACGTTACTGACAAGGCTATACGAGGATCGCGGGCCGGACCGGTTCGAGCTGCCGCCTGCGGCGGTGACGCGCGCCCTGATCCGCGCACTCGACGCCACCACGCCGCGACCGCGCTACTACGTCACCCTGCCCACGCATGCGCTAGGAACAGCCCGGCGCCTGCTTCCGGGCCGGGCACTGGACTGGCTGCTGGCGCGGCTTTGACGCGCGCTGGTCAGAAAGCAAGGATCAGAGGAATTCGCGTTCGCTCAGCGCGCGGGACACTTCGGTGCGCACCAGCTTGCGGATCGAACGTGTGAGCCGCTCACCCAGCGCGCCGCGCAATTCCTCGCGCACGCATTGACCCACTATCTCGCGAAGCGCGGCTTCATCAAGGACAAGGTCATCGGCGCCGACACGATCCGAGTCCGGCGACAAGGGCGCGGCGGGGTCCTGCGCCGACCCCCCGCGCTGCGGCGTTGCGACAGGCGGCGTTGCCGCTGATGACGGCGCAGAAGGCGACGGGTCCTGCCATTCGATTGCCTCGGAGCCAGCCCCTCCGGCGGCGCCCGGCGCAGCGGCGGACGCCTCATCGCCGACAACGCGCAGCGCCGGGGTCAGCAACAGCCGCTCGGCGTTGCTGCGCGCAACTTCCTGCGACACCAGCCTGCGGATGGACGAAAGGACATCTTCGATTTCACGTTGTGAAAGGGACTCCGACATGCTCGACCTGCTGCTTGTTCTTGTGGTTGCGCGGGATATTAACGCGAAACCTTGGGTAAGGGAAACCCTGTTTGCCGCCCCGCACGCCCGCCCCCGGGGGCGCCCGCAGCGCCACCCGCGCAATGTCGTGCTATTGGCGGCCCAGCGATTGCAGGACCCGATCGAGCGCCTCGCCTTGCGGCGAACGCACCGGGGCGTTGCGTACGGCGTTGAAATAGGCTTCGGGGTCATAGGTCGGAATACCAAGGTTCAGGTGGTCGACCGTCAGCAGCCCCATCGCCTCGAGCGTCGAATAGGCCGCAAGCTGCAGCCCGGCCTGCGCCTGGACAAGGGCGGCGCGGGCGTCGGCCAGTTCCTGTTCGGCGTTCAGCACATCAAGCGTGGTGCGCGCGCCCAGCGACGCCTCTTCGCGCACGCCGTCATAAGCAGTCTGCGCGGCGCGGATCTGCTGGTTGCTGGCTTCGATCCGGGCCGATGCGACCTCCATGTTGGACCAGGCCCGCGCAACGTTCTGCAGCACCTGCGCCACCGACTGGTGCAGATTCGCGCGCGACGCATCGCGCCGGGCAATCGCCTGCCGGTGCTGCGACGGCAGCGCCCCGCCGGAATAGATCGGTCGCGAATATTCAAGCCCCAGCGTCAGGGACTGGTTGTCACCGCTGCGCGGCAAGGTGCCGTCAAGGTTGCGCGATACCCCCGCGCCCACGCTGGCGCTGCCCGAAACACTGCCCAGCCGCTGCGCGGCCGCGCGCTCGGAAGCCAGATCGGCAGCTGCGACCTCGTGCTGTGCCTGCTTGATCGCGGGGTGCGTGATCCGCGCGACATCCTGCGCCGCGTCCAGATTGCGCGCGATGCTGGGCAAGGCGGGCGGGGCACGCAACTGACCCGGATAGGCGCCCGTCGCAAACCTGTACGACTCGCGCGCGATCTTTAGATCACCCTCGGCCGAGGCCAGAAGGCTGCGCGCGCCTGCAAGCCGGGCTTCGGTGATGGCGACATCGGTGCGCGTACCCTCGCCCACATCGAACCGTTCACGCGCGGCGCGCAGCTCCTGCGTGATCAGCCGCACATTCGACTGCCGCAACGCGACCGTATCGATGGCCGAACGCACATCCATGAAAGCCGCGACCGCATTCAGCAGCACCTGCTGTTCCAGCCCCACCAGCGCCGAGCGCACGGCAAGCACCTGCTCCTTGGCTGCCTGTACCGCCATCTGGCCGCGCCCGAAGTCATAAAGCGTCACACTGGCTGACAGCCCCAGCGACGCCGAAAGCTGACTGGTATTACCCCGGGTGCCGTCGCGGTTGAACTGCGCCTGGCTGCGGGCCACGAAATTCAGCACCGGACGCAGCGACGCCACGGCCTGGGCGACATCCTCATCCGCGGCGCGCAGGACGGCGCGATTCTGCTCCAGCAGATTTGAATTGCGATAGGCGGCGGTCAGTGTGTCAGCCAGACTTTGCGCCGAAACCGGCGCGGCCAATGCACCTGCGGTCAACACCACCAACGCCATGCTGCGCAACTGTCGATATACCTGCATCCTGTCGCCCTTTGCCCTGCCCGGTCGCTGCCGGTTGATACCTTGCCAGCGCTAGCAAAACAGCCGAAATGCGCCAGTCAGAAGGTGAATTCTGCTGCTTTCTCGAACCCTGCAAGCGCGGGTGCCCCGGCGTTGAACGCATCACGCCAGGCGATCCGCCCATCGCGCTTGAAACCCACGCGCACCACACCGAGTGCGCCCTGCATGAAGATCGCCGCCGCGCGACCGCCATCCTTGAGCTGCGCCACCAACGCATCGGGGAACGTTTCGACCCCGCCCTGCACGATGATAACATCATAAGGCGCGTTGGCGGCGTGCCCATTCTCGGGGGCGCCATGCACCACGATCACATTGTCGGCAGCCACCGCGCTCAGCGCCGCCTGCGCCTCGGTGGCAAGCGCCTCGTCACCCTCGAGCGCGACCACCGCTTCGGCGATCCAGCCCATGACGGCGCTGGAATACCCGGTACCGCACGCCACATCGAGCACCAGATCGGTGTCGCGCAGATCGATCGCGTCGATCATCTTGGCCAGTGTGCGCGGCTCCAGCAGCACCCGCCCGGGAGCCAGGTCGAAGTTCTCGCCCATATAGGCGGCTTCAGCCTTGTCCGCGGGAACGAACTGTTCGCGTGGCATGCGCAGCATGGCGTCAATGATCGGAAACTTGGTCACATCGGACGGGCGCACCTGCGTGTCGACCATCATCACACGGCGGCTAAGGAAATCCGGCATCAACTGAACTCGCGCGTTTGGTTCTCTTGGTTTTCTCTTGCCACAGAAATGCGGGGCGGGCAACAACGCACAGGCCAGCGGCAGAACCCATTTGCCGCCACATATGGGGAGAAACACATGCTAAAGGTCTATCTGTCGGGGGAAATCCACACCGACTGGCGCGAGCGCATCATCGACGGCGCGCAGGGGCTGGACGTCACCTTCAGCGCACCAGTGACCGATCATGCCGCATCGGACGATTGCGGCGTGGCAATCCTGGGCGCCGAGCCGAACAAGGTCTGGCACGACCACAAGGGCGCCAGTCTCAACGCCATCCGCACCCGCAAGGGCATCGCCGATGCCGATGTCGTGGTCGTGCGCTTCGGCGAGAAATACAAGCAATGGAACGCCGCTTTTGACGCCGGATATGCCAGCGCAATGGGCAAGTCGCTGATCGTGCTGCATCCGCCCGAACACGCCCACGCGCTGAAAGAGGTCAACGCCGCCGCGCTTGCCGTGGCCGAAACCCCCGAACAGGTGGTGGCCCTGCTGCGCTATGTGCTGACTGGCGCCCTTCCTGGCTAAGCAGCGGCGGTACCGCGCCCGGCGCTCTGTCGGGCGCATTGCACCGGGCGCGGATTTATTCTGCTGAGGGGACTGGTAACCGCCCCCAGACACACCATCTGCGCGTGATCCCTGCACACAAGGGCGGCAGCCATGGTCCCCGCACCGCAAGACGCGCACACACTACGCACAGCCCCTGCCCCGGCATCCACCGGTGCGCGCGGATTGCTGTTGCGCGTGCGCGTGGCACTGGCACTTCTGGTGCTGGTGGCTGCGTTGTTCACCTTGCCGGTTCACCCACCGGCGGCCGCGACGGGGTTTTTGGCCGAGGCGCCGACCGGCATCGCGGATCTGGATGAGCGCGACCTTGCCAGTCTGCGCAGCCGCGCCGACCCATCGCCCGAACAGGGCGCGCGCAAGGCCCGGCGCCTGACGGTGGCCGATCAGATTTGCAGCCGCCCGGCCTGTTTCCGGCCCGCAAGCCGCGCCCCGCCCGGACACGCCTGAACCGAACGTAATCACCCCAGGCGCAATTCGCGCGGGCGCGTCCACCGGGGCACGCGCGCCGCGCGGCAGATACCGGACCCTTCCCCATGAAAGCCAACAGCCGCAGGCATGTCCTGCTGTCCTGGCTGGTCATGATCGCATTGACCGCGATCCTGATCGGCCTGGGCGAACTGATGCTCTGAGCCCGCACAAAAAACTTGAGTCCCCAGCGCGATACAAAAAACTTGAGTCCCCAGCGCGATGCGGCAACCTGCGCGCGTATCAGACTGGAGACCGGAACATGCTCAGGGAATTTCGTGATTTCATCGCCCGCGGCAACGTCATCGACCTTGCCGTGGGCATCATCATCGGCGCCACGTTTACCGCTATTGTCAGCTCGCTTGTCGAAGATATCGTTAACCCGCTGCTGGGGCTGATCATCGGCGGGATAGATTTTTCGGAACTCAGCTTCGGACTGCGCGACGCGCAGTTCATGTACGGCAATTTCATCAACGCGATCATCAAGTTCCTGATCACCGCCTGGGTTGTGTTCCTGCTGGTCAAGGCCGTGAATCGCATGCGCTCCTTTCGCCGGCAGCCGGAACCGGAACCCGTGGTCCAGGTGCCCAAAGGACCCACCACCGAGGAGCTGCTGACCGAAATCCGCGACGCCCTGCGCGCGCGCTGAGGCGTCAGGCGCGCCCGCGCGGGCTCAGGCTTGCGCGGGCGTATCGGGCGGTGTATCGGAGCCGCTGCCGTGCCCCGGCGGGGTGTGGCCAAGTCTCCGCAACCTTGTCAAAACGGATACATCCATGACACGCGCACATCTGCCCGGCATCCTTGCCATGGCGGCGATCGTCGTCGCCTCGAATATCCTCGTCCAGTTCCTGTTCGGCAACTGGCTCACCTGGGGGGCCTTCACCTATCCGCTGGCCTTTCTGGTCAATGACCTGATGAACCGCATTTATGGCCCTGCCGCCGCACGCAAGGTCGTCTGGGCAGGCTTCGCCGTCGGCGTCGCCTCGTCGCTGGTGGCCACGGCTTTCGACGCCACCACGCTGCGCATTGCCATGGGATCGGGCATCGCCTTCCTGACGGCACAGATGCTGGACGTGTCCATCTTCGACCGCCTGCGCGACGGGCGCTGGTGGCGCGCGCCGCTGGCCTCGACCCTTGTGGGGTCGACGGTGGACACGGCGCTGTTCTTCACCATCGCTTTTTCGGCGTCGCTGGCCTTCCTCAACCCCGCCGATGATATCAGCTGGGCGGCCGAGGTCCTGCCGCTGCTGGGATGGGGTCCCGCGGTCCCGCTCTGGGTCAGCCTGGCGGTCGCTGACTGGACGGTGAAGCTTGCCCTCGCGCTGCTCGCTTTGGTGCCATTCCGGATCCTTGTGAAGAAATTATCGCTATCGGTCGCATGATTTCTTTTGACAAACACAAAATCTGTGCCAACTTTGGTTTAACAGCAACCCAATGAAAGGAGGTGATCCAGTGTCGAGAGTGATGTTGGAGAGAGGTGCGAAGACAGTCGAAGGGGGCATGTCCTGACGGCAGCCCGGATGGGCTTTCCTTTCGATTGAGCCAAGGCTCTAACTGGCTCCATCTCCTTAAGCTCGTGTGGGCCGTCCCTGAAAAGGGGCGGCCCATTCGCTTGGTAGTGTCGCAGTCAGTCGCGCCCCTGCAGGCAAGGATCTGCGCCGTGCATCAAAAACCTGTTCGCTTTTCGCGCCCCCACGATTACATGACCTCTATGCCACTCTGGAGGCCCCATGCTCAGTGATCCGCTATTCATCCTTGCCGCCGTGGCATCCTTTGCCGTGCTGGGCATCCTTCTGGTCGGTATCGGCGGCTTTGCGCGTGGCGGCGAATTCAACCGCAAACACGCCAACCGGCTCATGCGCTGGCGGCTGGGGGCACAATTCGTGGCGGTAATCCTGATCGTCACCTTTGCCTGGTTCAAGGCACAATCAGGTTAAGGAATAGCAGGTCAAACCATGGTCGTACTGAACAAGATCTACACCCGAACCGGCGATGCCGGACAAACCGCGCTTGGCGACGGCAGCCGCGTGTCCAAGACCTCGGCGCGCGTGGCCGCCTATGGCACGGTGGACGAGTTGAACGCCACGCTGGGCATGGCCCGGCTGCACGCCAATGGCGACATGGCCGAGGCACTGGCCCGAATCCAGAACGATCTGTTTGATCTTGGTGCCGACCTGTGCCGCCCGGACATGGAACGCGACGCGCAGGCCGAATACACACCCTTGCGCGTTCTGCCCGTGCAGGTCGACCGGCTGGAAGCGGAAATTGACGCCATGAACGCGCGGCTGACCCCGCTGCGCAGCTTCATCCTTCCCGGCGGAAGCGCGCTTTCGGCGCATCTGCACCTGTGCCGCACCGTCGCGCGGCGGGCAGAGCGGATGACCGTGGCGCTCGCCGCGCTCGAAGGGATCAACGAATCGGCGCTGCGCTACCTCAACCGCGTGTCGGACTGGCTGTTCGTGGCAGGGCGTATCGCCAACGACGACGGCAAGGCCGATGTGCTTTGGGTGCCTGGCCTGACACGCTGAGAAAACAGCCCGCTGCGCGGGCCGCGCACTGGGCAGCAACCGTGCACCACCGCCCGATCCCCCCGAAACGCGACGTCCGGGCGCACATAGTCGTCGGATTTGGCCTGTTTTCCCGGCGCGCAACCCGCTAGATATCCGCTCAGAAACCTGCCCGGGCGGCCCGCCCTGGCACCATCAAGCGGAGTGTCACGCCAATGAAGGTCCTTGTACCCGTCAAGCGCGTGATCGACTACAACGTCAAGGTCCGGGTCAAGGCCGATGGCAGCGGAGTCGATCTGGCGAACGTCAAGATGTCGATGAACCCTTTCGACGAGATCGCGGTCGAAGAAGCGATCCGCCTCAAGGAAGCGGGAATCGCGTCGGAAATCATCGCCGTGTCCATCGGTGTCAAGCAGGCGCAGGAAACTCTGCGCACCGCGCTGGCGATGGGCGCCGACCGCGCCATCCTGATCGTCGCCACCGATGACGTGCACACCGATATCGAACCCCTGGCGGTGGCAAAACTCCTCAAGGCCGTGATCGACGCCGAAGCCCCCGGCCTGGTGCTGGCGGGCAAGCAGGCCATCGACAACGACATGAACGCCACCGGCCAGATGCTGGCGGCGCTGACGGGCTGGGCGCAGGCGACCTTTGCCTCGGAACTCAAGATCGACAGCGATCACGCCCTTGTCACGCGCGAAGTCGACGGCGGCCTGCAGACCATCAAGGTCAAGATGCCCGCCATCGTCACCGTGGACCTGCGCCTGAACGAGCCGCGCTACGCCTCGCTGCCCAATATCATGAAGGCCAAGAAAAAACCGCTCGAGGAAAAGACACCCGCCGACTACGGCGTCGATGTCAGCCCCCGGCTCGAAGTGCTCAAGACCACCGAACCGCCCGCCCGCGCCGCCGGGGTCAAGGTCGGATCGGTCGATGAGCTGATCGCGAAACTCAAGGATGAAGCGGGGGTGCTCTGATGTCCGTTCTGCTGCTTGCCGAAGTCACCGATGGCGCGCTCAACCGTGACGCCACCGCCAAGGCGGTTACCGCCGCCCGCATGATCGGTGACGTCACCCTGCTCTGCGCCGGGGCGCGTGCCGCCGACGCCGCCACCGAGGCCGCCACCATCGACGGTGTGACACGGGTGCTCTGCGCCGAGGACGCCAGTCTTGGCCATCGCCTGGCCGAACCCACCGCGGCGCTGGTCGTCAGCCTTGCGGGTGACTATACCCACATCCTGGCCCCTGCTACCACGGACGCCAAGAACGTGCTGCCCCGTGTGGCGGCGCTGCTGGACGTGATGGTGATTTCCGATGTCTCGGGCATCGTCGATGCCGACACGTTCGAGCGCCCGATCTATGCCGGTAACGCGCTGCAGACGGTAAAGTCCTCGGACCCGAAAAAGGTCGTGTCGATCCGCACCTCGACCTTCGATGCCGCTGGTGATGGCGGCCAGGCCCCAGTCGAGACCATTGCTGCCAGCGAAAACCCCGGCCTCAGCGAATGGGTCGAGGACAAGGTCGCCGCCACCGACCGCCCCGACCTGACTTCGGCGGGCGTGGTGGTCTCGGGCGGGCGCGGCGTCGGCTCCGAGGATGATTTCAAGATCATCGAGAAACTGGCCGACAAGCTGGGCGCCGCCGTCGGTGCCAGCCG
>SKKS01000240.1 GCA_007123625.1 Paracoccaceae bacterium | reverse complement strand
GGGCATGGCAATGGCGCAGAACATGGGCCAGGCCGTCGCGGGCGGCCAGCAACAGCCACCCCAGCAGGCTGCCCCGCCGCCCCCTCCGCCACCGCCGCAGGCCACGGTCTGGCACATCGCCGAGAACGGTCAGACCAAGGGTCCATTCGACAACAATGCGCTGGCGCAGATGATCCCGCAAGGCAGCTTCGGTCGCGATACGCTGGTCTGGACACCGGGGCAGGACGGCTGGAAAAAGGCGGGCGCGGTCGCGGACCTGCAGCCGCTGTTCGCCAACACCCCGCCGCCCCCCCCGCCACCGGGCTGAGCCGCCCGTGTCGGACAAGCCGGACAAGGCGCTGCGCGGGCTTGCCTCGGGCGCGGCAATCCGGAAGTATCGTGCAGGCGGCGCAACCGGGGCGGGTGAAGACCCCGAAATCCGCATGACAGGGGCAGGCGATGGCATTGAGTGAATCCGAACACCGCTTTCCCTGTGCGCAGTGCGGCGCGTCGCTGCGCTTTGCACCGGGGCAGCAGAGCCTGAGCTGCGAATACTGCGGCCACGCGCAGGAAATCCCGCGTCTTGACGATGAAACCCGCGTCAAGACCCTGCAGTCGCTGGACTATCACGAGGCGGTGTCGAACTCCCTCCCGCCATCCGAGATCGAGGAAACAACCGTCCTGAACTGCGGCAATTGCGGCGCACAGGTCGAATTCGAACCCGACACCCATTCCGCCGAATGCCCGTTCTGCGCGACGCCCGTGGTCGCAGACACCGGGACCAACCGGCATATCAAGCCGCAGGCGGTGATCCCCTTTGCGCTGACGGAACGCGATGCGCATGACAAGATGCGCGCCTGGCTGCGGGGCCGGTGGTTCGCGCCTGACGGGTTGAAGAAATACGCACGTTCGGACGGTCGGCTCAACGGGCTGTATGTGCCCTACTGGGCCTTCGACACCGATACGCGCTCCAGCTATACCGGCGAACGTGGCACATACTACTATGTCACCGTGCCAGCGGGAAAGGGCAAGACCCGCCGCGAACGCCGCGTGCGATGGAGCCGCGCCTCGGGGCGGGTGGCGCGCAAGTTCTATGATGTGCTGGTGATGGCCTCGCGCAGTCTGCCGCGCCCGATGGCGCGGCGGCTGGAGCCCTGGACCCTGTCGGAGCTGGAGCTTTACAGCCCGCAGTACCTGTCCGGTTTCCGCGCCGAAGCGTACACGGTCGAGCTGCCCGAAGGGTTCGAGATTGCCAGGGAACGCATGGACGAAGTCATCCGCAGTGACATCCGCCGCGACATCGGCGGCGACGAACAGCGCATCCACAGCGTCAACACAGCCTATGCGGACGAGCGCTTCAAGCACTTGCTGCTGCCCGTCTGGATGGCCGCCTATCGCTACCGCGACAAGAGCTACCGCTTCATCGTCAACGGCCAGACCGGGCGGGTGCAGGGCGAACGCCCGTGGTCGATCTGGAAAATCGCGGGCGCCGTTGTGCTAGCGATAGCATTCGTAGCGCTGGCCGCGTATATCGCCGAACTCGGGGGCTGATCGGAGGGCGACGCAATGATCCTGTGTTGTGGCGAGGCGTTGATCGACATGCTCCCGCGCGAGTCGCATGCGGGCGAACCGGCCTTTGCCCCCTACCCCGGCGGCGCGGTGTTCAACACCGCCATCGCGCTGGGGCGGCTGGGGGCACCGGCGGGATTTCTGGGCGGGCTGTCGCGCGACCTGTTCGGGCGGATGCTGGACGATGCGCTGCGCGCCGCGCATGTGGACCCGTCGCTGTCGCCACGGTCGGACCGACCCACCACCCTGGCCTTTGTCACGTTGACCGGCGGGCAGGCGCAATATGCGTTCTATGACGAAAACACAGCACTTCGGATGCTGACCGCCGAAGACCTGCCTGCGCTGCCCGGCACGGTACAGGCGTTGTTCTTCGGCGGCATCAGCCTTGCGGGCGATCCCTGCGATGCGGCCTATGCGGCGCTGATGGAACGCGAAGCGCCCGCGCGCGTGACCATGATCGATCCCAACGTGCGTCCCGGCTTCATCCGCGATGAAGCGGCCTATCGTGCGCGGGTGGGCGTGATGATGGCCCAGGCGGACATCGTCAAGCTGTCGGACGAAGACATGGCGTGGTTCCATGGCCCGGGCCCTGTGGAAGACCACGCCGCAGCGCTGCTGGATGCGGGCGCGCGGGTTGTGATCGTCACCGAAGGCGCCAGGGGAGCGCGGGCATTTGCCCACGGGATCGCGGTATCGGTTCCCGCCGGGCGCACCACCGTGGTCGATACCGTAGGCGCGGGCGACACGTTCAACGCGGGCGTGCTGGCAGCGCTGGCTGATGCGGGCGCGCTGCAGAAATCCGCATTGGCGCAAATCGACCGCGCCACGCTCGAAGACGCGCTGCGGCTGGGCGCGGCGGCGGCGGCGGTCACCGTGTCGCGCGCCGGGGCGAACCCGCCCTGGCGGCACGAACTGGAGGGCTGAGGCCCATGCGCGCGATCATTCAACGGGTCAGCCGGGCCTCGGTCAGCGTCGATGGCGCGGTCGTGGGCGAGATCGGGGCCGGGCTGATGATCCTTGTCTGCGCCATGCAGGGCGACAGCGACGCGCAGGCCGAAGCGCTGGCCGAAAAGATCGTCAAGCTGCGCATCTTTCGCGACGATGCGGGAAAGATGAACCTGTCGCTGCGTGACACCGGCGGTGCGGCGCTGGTGGTCAGCCAGTTCACGCTGGCCGCCGACACTTCGCGCGGCAACCGGCCCGGGTTTTCCACTGCGGCCCCACCAGACGAAGGACGACGGCTTTACGAGGTCTTTGCCGAATGCCTTCGCGCACGAGGCATCACGGTCGCCACCGGCGCATTCGGCGCCGACATGGATGTGGCACTGGTCAACCAGGGGCCGGTGACGATCTGGCTGGACGTCTGATCCGCACGCCAATGTGACACCGGCTGAATTCGCAGCGCGGGGGCTTGAACCCGCGCCCTCTGTTTGCGCAAATGGCAGCAGCTTGCGGCAGGGCCACCTGCAGGGCAGCACACCCCTTCCGGCGCGCCCCCGCACGCCCACCGATGTGATCGAGGCACCATGACCACCACCAATCCCAACTTCACCGACGCGGAATACGAGGCCCGCATCGCCACCACCCGCGCCGAGATGTCGCTGCGGGGGCTGGACCTGCTGGTGATCACCGACCCGTCCAACATGAACTGGATCGCCGGCTATGACGGGTGGTCGTTCTATGTCCACCAGGCGGTGATCCTGCCGCTTGAGGGCGAACCCGTCTGGTGGGGCCGCGCGATGGATGCCGCGGGCGCACTGCGCACGGTCTACATGAAGGGCGACGACAGCATCGTCGGGTATGACGACACCTATGTCCAGAACCCTCAGAAACACCCGATGGAAGCGCTGGCCGCGCTGATCATCGATCGTGGCTGGAACAAGGGTTGGATCGGGGTGGAGATGGACAACTACTATTATTCCGCCGCCGCGCATCAGACACTGGTCAACCACCTGCACGAAGCGAATTTCATCGATGCGACCGGGCTGGTGAACTGGCAACGCGCGATCAAGTCCTCGTCCGAGATCGAATATATCCGCCGCGCGGCCCGGATCGTCGAGCGCATGCATGAAGTGATCCTGCAGGTTGCCGAACCCGGCATGCCCAAGAACATGCTGGTGGCCGAGATCACCCGCGCGGGAATCGAAGGCGCCGACGGGCACTGGGGGGATTACCCGGCAATCGTGCCCATGGCTCCATCGGGGCTGGATGCGACGGCGCCGCACCTGACCTGGGACGACCGGCCCATGCGGCGCGGCGAATCGACATTCTTCGAAATCGCGGGCGCGCACCGCCGCTACCACTGCCCGCAGTCGCGGACGCTGTTTTTCGGGCCGCCGCCGGACCTGTATCGCCATGCCGAAGACGCCGTCCTCGAGGCGATGGAAGCCGGGCTGGCGCAGGCCTATCCCGGCAACCGCTGCGAGGATGTGGCGAACGCCTTCAACGCAGCCCTGAACAAACGCGGGTTCGAAAAGGACAGCCGCTGCGGCTACTCCATCGGGCTGAGCTATCCCCCCGACTGGGGCGAGCGCACCATGTCCTTTCGGCGCGGCGCGATGACCGAGTTGAAGCCGGGGATGGTGTTCCATTTCATGCCCGCGCTCTGGCTCGAAGATGGCGGGCTGGAAATCACCGAGCCGATCCTGATCACCGATCATGGCCCCGAAAGCCTTTGCAACACTCCGCGCCAGATATTCGTCAAGGACTGAAGCGCCATGGCCATCACCCCGACGATCCCCTTCGACCGCGACGGCGCGCATCACGGTTTCCTGCGCCTGCCCTGGTCGCGCGATGATAGCGCGTGGGGGTCAGTCATGATCCCGATATCGGTCATCCGCAACGGCGACGGGCCGACGGCGCTGTTCGTGGCCGGCAACCACGGCGACGAATACGAAGGGCTGATCGCGGTGCATGAACTGGCCGCCACGCTGGACCCGGCCACAATCCGGGGGCGCGTGATCCTGCTGCCCGCGCTCAACCAGCCGGCGGTGGCGGCGGGGACGCGCACCTCGCCCATCGACGGCGGCAACTTGAACCGCAGCTTCCCGGGGCGCGCGGACGGGACCGTGACGCAAAAGATCGCGGACTATGTCAGCCGCGAACTGATCCCGCTGGCCGATCTGGTGTGCGACCTGCATTCAGGCGGGCGGACGCTTGATTTCCTGCCCTTCGCGGCCGTGCATGTGCTGAACGACAAGGCCCACCAGGCGGCGTGCGAAGCCGCCATGCGCGCCTTCAATGCACCGTGGTCCGCGATCATGCTGGAAATCGATGCAGTTGGAATGTTCGACACCGAAGTCGAAGCGCAGGGCAAGGTGTTCGTGACCACCGAACTGGGCGGTGGCGGGAGTGCCACGGCAGCCAGCGTGGCGGTGGCGCGCAAGGGGCTGCGCAACCTGCTGCATCACATGGGGATCCTGCCCGGCGCGCCCGATATCGGACCCAGCCGGGTGCTGGACATGCCCGATGACGATTGCTTCACCTTCTGCGAAAGCGCGGGAATGATGGAGCCGCTGGTCGATCTGGGCACGACGGTCGGCAAGGGCGATGCAATCGCGCGGATCTGGCCGCTGGGCCGACCCGGGCAGGCGCCGGTCGCCTACCACGCCCGGCGCAGCGGGGTTCTGGTCAGCCGCCATTTTCCGGGACTTGTGAAGCCGGGCGATTGCCTAGGCGTCGTGGCGGTCCAGGGCCCCGCGTGACGGCCACAAGTTGATCCCCGCCCCGCGCGTCCGCGGAGCAGCGCCCGAGAGGCGTGCACGAGTGGGCGGGTGGGGTACGTCGAGCGTCGCTTCCTCCCAACGGGACTGGGCATCGCCCCTTCCCGTAGCACACCCCGCCATGCGCAAAGCTGTTGGCGCGCCGACCTCAGCGCGGTCCGATCATCATCACCATCTGCCGCCCTTCAAGCTTGGGCATGTTCTCGACCTTGCCCAGCTCACCCACATCGGCGGCTACACGGTTCAGAAGCTCGAGTCCAAGCTGCTGGTGCGCCATTTCCCGGCCACGGAAGCGCAGAGTCACCTTGACCTTGTCGCCGGATTCAAGGAACCGGATCACGTTGCGCATCTTCACGTCGTAGTCGTGGGTGTCGGTTCCGGGCCGGAACTTGACCTCCTTGACCTCGATGATCTTCTGCTTCTTGCGCGCTTCCGCCTCGCGTTTCTGCTGCTCGTACTTGAACTTGCCATAGTCCATGATCTTGCAGACGGGAGGCGCGGCATTCGGAGAGATCTCTACCAGATCGAGCCCCGCCTCTTCGGCAAGGCGCATTGCCTGTTCGGGGCGCACGACCCCTATGTTTTCGCCTTCAGCGCCGATCAACCGGATTTCCGGCGCGCGGATACGCTCGTTGACGCGCGGGCCGGTGTCACGGGTGGGCGGGGCGTTGTGAGGTCTGCGGGCTATGGTCTGTTTCCTTTGATGGTGCGGTTCAGGAGCGCAAAGTATCCTTGCGCGCCCGCGCTTTCAAGCGTGAAAGCGCGCATGCGCTCTGGTCGGGCCGGTCCTGACGCGGGTGTCACTTGCTTTTCGCCCTAGTGCTGCGTTAGGCCGGAGTGCCGCGCTGCAGCGTACGCGTACTATGAGGAAACAGTCATGAATCGATATGTTATGATCGGTGGAATTATTCTTGTCGGAGGCATCGGCCTCTGGATGGGGACGCGAGGAACGCCGCCCGCGCCGCCGGAACTCATCCAGGCCCCCGAAGTGCCTGAAATCGCGGCACCGGAACCTGTCGCAGAGCCGCCGGTCGAAGAGGCGCCCATAGAGGAACCTGCGGTCGAGGAGCCCGTTCTCGAAGTCCCCCCGACCGAGGAGACCCCTGCCGAGGATGCCCCCGTCGAGGAAGCACCTCTGAATCAGGCGCCCGCCGAAGAAGCGCCCGCCACGACTGAGGAACCCGCATCTCAGTCCGAAACGGACCTGACGGACCCGAGCGCCCTGCCCGATGCCACGCCATCCATGACCGACGAAAGCGCGATCCCCGAAGCGACCGCGCCCGATTCCGCAGGCGATGGCATTGCCGACGACTTGTCCGGCGATTCGACCGGGCTTGATACCCTGTCCACCGATCCCGACGATCCCGACATGCCCGCAGGCATGGATCAGGACACGTTGCGCACGATGATCGAAGGCGCCGATGGCCTGAGCACGATGCAGCGCAACAGCCTGTTACTGTTGCTCGAAAGCGCAGGCGAGAATCGCGCGCTTCTGGAAGAGGTGTATCGCAGCGCCATGGAACTGCGCGGGAACTGATGCCGGACCAGTTACCTGCCCCGGTCTGCATGGCCCGGGGCAGGCCCGATACTCGCAGTACCCGTATCGCCACCCGCGACCTGCTCTGATCCTGAGTGGGTCCTTTCTGCAACGCGACGGAGTCTGCAGGACGCGCACCTCCGCGATGGGGCGCGTGTCACCGCTGCCCTAGAACGGCACGTCGTCGGCGCTTTCAGCAGGCACCAGAAAGCGCGCCACGATATGGCGCGGCCCGGCTTTCTCGAAGTCCACGAACACCTTGTCGCCCTCGACCTCAGACACGCGACCGTAGCCGAATTTCTGATGAAACACCCGTTCTCCCGCGTCAAATGCTGGCAGCGCCGTGGCGTTTATGACCATGTGCGCCGACTCGCGGGCAGTGCCGACCACCGGGCGGGCCGTGCGCGCCTGCATCCGCCGCCAGCCGGGCGAGGCATAGACATCCGCACGCATCGCGCGCCCTTCCAGCCCGCTGGCTGCGGCGGACAGGTCGCCGCCGCCGGGCGCCACAGCCCGTCCCACCCCGCCGCCATAAAGCCCGGGCGCGGTCAGCACCTCGACATGCGCGGGCGGCAGCTCATCGACAAAGCGTGACGGAAGCTGCGACTGCCATTGTCCGTATACGCGGCGGTTGGCGGCGAAGCTGATGGTGCAAAGCACCTCGGCACGGGTGATGCCGACATAGGCAAGGCGGCGCTCCTCCTCCAGCCCCTTGACCCCGCTTTCGTCCATGGAGCGTTGCGAAGGGAACAACCCGTCCTCCCATCCGGGCAGAAACACCACCGGAAACTCCAGCCCCTTGGCGCCGTGCAGGGTCATCAGCGTGACCTTTTCGGTCGCGTCCTCGGAATCGTTGTCCATGATCAGGGCGACGTGTTCCAGGAACCCCTGCAGGTTGTCGAATTCCTCCAGCGCCTTGACCAGTTCTCGCAGGTTGTCCAACCGACCCGGCGCTTCGGGCGTCTTGTCGGCCTGCCACATGGCGGTATAGCCGGACTCGTCCAGAATGCGTTCGGCCATTTCGATGTGATTGAGCCCCTGCGGCGCCTCGAACGTTTCGATCAGATCATCGCCCGGCGGGGTCTGCGGCCCGCTTGCCCAGCCGTGCCAGCGGTCGATCGCATCCAGCAGGCGCGCCAGTTCCTTCGCCCCCCTGCCGCCCAGCGCACCCGCCTGCAGCGCCCGCCGGGCGCCTTCGGTCAGGGGCACGCCCGCGTCGCGCGCGGTGCGCTGGATTGTCTGTTGCGCCTTGTCGCCAAGACCGCGGCGGGGCGTGTTGACGATGCGTTCAAACGCCAGATCGTCGGCGGGGCTGACCGCCAGCCGGAAATAGGCCATGGCATCGCGGATTTCCATGCGTTCATAGAACCGGGGCCCGCCGATCACGCGGTAGGGCATGCCGATGGTCAGGAACCGGTCCTCGAACGCGCGCATCTGATGGCCCGCGCGCACAAGGATCGCGATCTGGTCAAGCCCGACACGGTCCAACCCACGCGTGCCGGATTGCAGCGCCTCGATCTCCTCGCCGACCCAGCGGGCTTCTTCCTCGCCGTCCCAGTGGCCAATCAGGCGGACTTTCTCGCCCTCCTCGGCCTCGGTCCACAGCTCCTTGCCCAGCCGGTCGCGGTTGGTCGCGATCACTGCCCCGGCGGCGGCCAGGATATGCGGGGTCGAGCGGTAGTTCTGCTCCAGGCGGATCACTTCGGCGCCGGGAAAATCGCGCTCGAACCGCAGGATGTTGCCCACCTCGGCGCCGCGCCAGCCATAGATCGACTGATCGTCATCTCCCACGCAGCAGATATTGCGATGTCCCGCCGCCAGAAGCCGCAGCCACAGATACTGCGCCACGTTGGTATCCTGATATTCGTCCACCAGAATGTAGCGGAACCAACGCTGGTATTTTTCCAGTACATCCGGGTGCTGCTGGAAGATGGTCACGCAATGCAGCAACAGATCGCCGAAGTCGCAGGCGTTGAGCGTTTTCAATCGCGCCTGATAGGCCGCATAAAGCGCCACGCCACGCGCGTTGAAGGCATCGGATTCGGACGCGGGCACCGTTTCAGGGCGCCAGGCGCGGTTCTTCCAATTGTCGATGATCCCCGCCAGCATGCGCGCAGGCCAGCGCTTTTCGTCGATATTCTCGGCCACGATCAGCTGCTTCATCAGCCGGATCTGGTCATCGGTGTCCAGGATGGTGAAGCCCTGCTTCAGCCCGATCAGTTCCGCATGACGGCGCAGCAACTTGACACCGATGGAATGAAAGGTGCCCATCCAGGGCACGCCCTCGACCGCTTCGCCCAGGAACTGCGCGACGCGGGTTTTCATCTCGCGCGCGGCCTTGTTGGTAAAAGTCACGGCCAGGATTTCATTGGGACGCGCGCGACCGGTGCCCAGCAGATGCGCAATCCGCGCGGTCAGGGCGCGGGTCTTGCCCGTGCCTGCGCCCGCCAGCATCAGCACCGGGCCGTCGAGCGTTTCCACCGCCTTTCGTTGCGCGGGGTTCAACCCGTCCAGATAGGGCGCGGGCCGTGCCGCCATGGCACGGGCCGAAAGCGGGATATGCGCGTGGGCGTCAGGATCGTCTGAATGGGTCATGCGGGGCACTCTAGCGCGGGGCCGGATGAATGAAAAGTTGTGTTCATTGATTGTTCCATGCCAGGCGGCAAGATATCTGTGAGGCGGCGCGTCCGGTCCGACAGCCCTACGCAGGAATCCGAAAAAGCGGGTGATCCATGATGACAGGGGCCGCTTGTGGCGCGCCGCGCGCTGGCTATAGTCGCGCCATGGATCTGGACCTGCGTTTCCCCGAACTTTCAGACCTGCGCGCGCGGTGCCGCCGCCGGGTGCCGCATTTCGTCTGGGAATATGTGGACAGCGCCACCGGGCGCGAAT
>SKKS01000445.1 GCA_007123625.1 Paracoccaceae bacterium | reverse complement strand
TTGATCATCGACAGGAAGTTGCGTGACGTCTTTTCGTATCGGGTTGCGATACGGCGGAATGATGCTTTCAGCCTGCCAAGGAAGCGCTCGATTTTGTTGCGCTCCCGGTAAAGCTGGGCGTCAAATTCTCCGGGCAGTTTACGGTTGGCCTTGGAAGGGATCACGTCGATAGCGCCCTGTTCCCAGATCATGTCCCTGATCCAGTCTGCATCATAGGCCTTGTCCGCCAGCACATGTTGGCCGGGCTGCAGGTTATCGAGCAGCGTCTTGCACGGCGGCGCGTCATGGGCCTGACCGGGTGTCAATTCATATCGGATCGGCAGCCCATCCTGATTTGTAAGTGCATGTATTTTCGTTTCTAATCCGCCCCGTGAGCGACCTGAACAGCGGCGCAGGTCTTTTTTTGGCGTGGTGGCAGAATGATGCGCGCGCACGCTGGTCCCATCGACCATCACCATGTCCACGTTGTGCGCGTCGGCGATGGCCTCCATGATCCGGTCCCAGTGGCCCGCATGGCTCCACCGGTTGAAGCGGTTGTAGACCGTGGTCGGTGGGCCGTATTGCTCTGGTGGATCAGCCCAAGGGATGCCGGTGCGCAGGACGTAGAAAATGCCGTTGATCACGCGGCGGTCATCAACCCGCTTCTTGCCCCTTGTCTTGTTGGGCAAGACCGCCTTCATGAATTCCCATTCAAGATCGCTCATGTCTGATCGCGCCAGTTGTCTCCTCCCGCCCCATCTCCGCCCAAGAGTGAATCACAAACCTATGCACTCAAACAAGAGTTAATGGGTGTGCTGCCTAGAATAGCCGACTCAGCGAGAACGATGCGCGCGTGTTGTGCCACGCATGCAGGGGGCTGTTCGAGGTTTGGCGGGTTGACGACAGTTCGATGACCGGGGCGAAATTGCCGAGCGCGACATTGCGATGCATCAACCGAAGGGTAAGCCCGGACTGGTGGTCCCGGCGCAGAATCCCGAAGATCGGGTCGCGGCCATCGCGGCGGTTGCTCTCAGTGTAGGATTCTACTCCCAGAACCAGCCCGCCCGGAAAACCATGCTGCGCACCAAGGCCGACACGCAGGCTTTGCCCGGCTTCATGCGGAGCGCGGGCGTCGACCCGCGACAGCGACACAGAACCGCTGAGAAGCGTATCCGGGCGCAGGGCATGGCGCAGATCCAGCGATACGGCCAACCGCGGACCATCAAGTGCCGGGTGATCGCGAAAGCGCCAGTCGACGGTTTCCGCGCGCAGCCGCAGAACCGACGCCCTGCCCAACCGCTGCGTCCACGCAAGATGCATGCCCACCCCTTGCCCAAAGTGGCTGCCTCCGAGTGAGCGCCGCGCCGTGGACCCGGTGATCTGCCAGTCGTGCCCGGCCGTCGTCTGACCCTGCAGCCCCAGTTCGGCCCGCAGGGTGATGTCCTGCAATGCGCGATCCTCATACAACCGGGCTGCAAGACTGCCCCCGACCCGCAGGCGCAGCCCTTCGCCGATCCGCGGCATGACAGCACCGCCTGCGTTGACATGCACCCCCGTGGTGCGCCGGGCGCGGGCGTCGGGGTTCAGGCGAAAGGGCAGATCACCTATCCAGATCGTATCGGCGTCGGTGCGTTGCGCGGGGTTGGTTTCAGGCACGATCGCGAAACTCAGCCAGCCTTCGTGATTTCGCCGTGCCGCGATCCGCGCCGACAGCGCGTCAAGCTGAAGCCGCTCGGTTTCGGTCAGCGGCGCCGCGCGGGCCTGCAACAGATGAAAACCCGCACGGTCGGAAGCGCCGGATTGTAGCAGCGCCATGGCAAGCCTGATGCGCGCCACAGGGTCACTGGGGTCGGCGGACACCTGACGGCTGAGCGCGGCAAGGTCGTGCGGCGCCCCCTCGGGCGCCACTTGCGCGTCCAGCGTCACTGGGCTCAGCCAGCAACACAGGGTCAGAGTGGCAAGGGTTGCTGCCCGCCTGGCCCGCAGACCGAAAGACCTGAGCGCCAGGCGGTGGGCTCTCCGCGCAAGTCTGCTGCCACGCGCCGGTTCCGGGTCGCTCACTGTCGTTCAATGTACCAGGTGCCGCCCACATTGTAATCGGACAACCCTCCGGGCTGCCACAAGACACCGCCCGCAGGACCCGAGGCCGCCTGCGCACCGGACCCGGCAAAGGACCCGCCCAGCATGAGATTTGCCGCACCGGTTTCAGCGCCCAGCGTCAAATCACCGCCGAAATTCGACTGGATTGCCCCAGTCGTCAGAGTTTGTCCCGCGACTGTCATCTGGTTGATCGCCATGGTGCTTGGAACGCTGTTGGCAAGGGCTGCTGCTGTGGTCAGCTCTCCTTCATATGTCACGTTCTCATCCCCGACCGTTCCGCGGATATTGTGCACGCGCCCGGTCACACTCTGCGCGGTCGCGTCGGCAAAGGCCTGGCCGAAGTCTAGCTCCATCTCGATATCGCCCAGCAAGGTACCGATGGGCGTGCTGCCCTCGTTCAAGATGGTCTTTACCGATCCCGCGTAGCTGGCGCTGCCAGTTGTCGGCATGTCGGTGGTCGGCAGCATGCCCGCGATCTGGTCGAAGCGGGTGTCATGCGCACCAACGGATCCGGCACCACCTCCACCTCCACCGCCACCCCCACCTCCACCGCCGCCTCCACCGCCACTGTTGCTGCCGAGGCAGCCCGCCAGAGCGGCAGTCGCCGAAAACACCACGAACGTGCGCAGCAAGGAGACCCACTTGTTCATCTTTTCCTCCGGAATAGGTCACTTTGGACAGGGTAGAAGGCAGTCCGCCGGAACCCTGCCCTGACCACTGACACGTTACGAATGACCCGCACGGCGTCACCCCCCTGAACAGGGGGGACAAAGCCGCTTTCCCCGATTGCTATTGTTACGAGGCAGGATAAGCTTGGGCTGTTTCCGATTGCCTGACCTTTCCCCCAGAACCGCCTGTCCGAACCGGGTGTCGCTCCATTGCCAGTCCGCATTCCACCGGCCATCAAAATATCCATCCTTGTCGCGGGCAGCTTTGTCCTGGCCGCCCTGACCCTGTGGCTAGCCATGGATCAGCGCTTTCTGGGGCTGCGCCTGACACCTCAGACCCCGAGCGCGATCCTCGCCCGGTCCGAGGGTGTTCGGATCGAAGCTTTGATCGCCGCAAGCCCCGCGGCCGAGTTGGCCAGCATGGAGGTCACAGCTGGTATCGCGTCGCTTGTCTCGCTGACCGATGCCGCGGGCGAAACCCTGACCTTGTCGCCTGCCGACCTGATCGAAGAACCCGATGTGCTGGAAAGCTATGCAGCCATGCGCGTCTTTTTCGCCCGCCAGGACAGAATCGCGCGGATGCTGAACGCAGGCCCGGTTACGCTTGAAATCCAGCTGCCCGGAGGCAGTCGTCATCACACGCTCCAACCGGCACAACAGCGCCCCATCGGCAGCTTCCCCTTTGCCTTCTGGCTGCAAATCGCGGTAGGATTAGGTGGGCTGTGGATCGGGGCCTGGATCTGGGCCTTGTGCAGAGCCGACTGGGCGACACGCTGCCTTGCATTCAGCGGCCTGGGACTCATGGTCTCCGCCTTTGCGGCGGCAATCTATTCAACGCGGGAACTGGCGCTTCCTGGCGGGCTTTTTCACATGCTCTCGGCGTTGAACCACCTGGGCGCATTTGTCTTTGGTATGGGCATGATCGGCCTGTTCATGGTCTATCCGCGCCGCCTGTTTGCTCCGCGATGGCTGACGGTCCCGGTTTTCGTCCTGGGGCTTTGGTTTGCACTTGCGTATCTGGGGCAGATCGAAAGCCCAGCCATCGGCATTCATCTTGGGGTTATCCTGGCGCTGCTGGCCATCATGACCCTTGTGGCGATGCAATTCCGGGCCACGCGCGGCGACTTGCGCGACCGTGCGGCGTTGTCCTGGCTGGGGCTGGCAGTGCTGGTGGGGTCGGGCGCTTTTGTGGTGACCGTCATCGGGCCGCACCTGCTGGGCACAACGGCTTTTCTGTCGCAGGGTGTGGCTTTCGTGTTCTTCCTGCTGGTCTATCTTGGCGTGGCCCTGGGCGTCGCGCGCTTTCAGCTGTTCCAGCTCGAAACCTGGGCCTTTCGCATCCTTTTCTATGTGGTCGGCGGGATCCTGTTGTTGGGGATCGATGCGATCATGATCTTTACCATCGTGGATGAACGCGCGCCTGCCTTCGCCCTGTCGCTGCTGATCGTGGCACTGCTCTGGCTACCCTTGCGTGACAGCCTGGGGCGTTGGGTGCTGCACCGCAAGGACCCACCGCGCGCCGCGCGGTTCCGGATGATCATGGATGTTGCCCTGACCCCACCCGAACGGGATCAGCAGCACCGTTGGCACACGCTTCTGGCCCAAATGTTCAACCCTCTGGAAATTGCCTGCGCCGAACCCGCCAGCGCCCCGGCCTTGCGCGAGGACGGGCTTTGGCTGGCCATTCCCGCGATCGGCGCTTTGCCTCCTGTCGAGCTGCGCTACGCCGATGGCGGGCGCAGGCTGTTTTCGGCGCGCGATCTTGAGCGTGCAAGGGAACTGACTGCCATGCTCGCACAGGCCATGGAAAGCCGCGCGGCGCATGAAAGGGGCGTGTCCGAAGAACGCGCGCGGATCGCGCGCGACATCCATGACAATATCGGGGTGCAACTGTTGGCCGCGCTGCACAGCCCGGACCTTACCCGCAAGGACCTGTTGATCCGCGAAACATTGACGGATTTGCGGGACATCATCAACAATGCCTCGAACCCGGACATGTCCTTTGACGAAATGCTGGCCGATCTGCGCGCCCGGATCGCCGAACAGTTGTTTGTGGCGGGGGTGACGATGCGCTGGCAGGTCGAGAACGCGCAGGCCGTCGCCCTGACCCTGCAGACGGCGCATATACTGCGCTCCATCATCCGCGAGGCCGTTCAGAACGCGCTGAAACATGCCGCGCCTTCGCTGATCACAGTGTTGGTCAGGGTCGCCGAGGGTCAGATTCTGGTATGCGTCACCGATGAGGGTAAGGGGTTCTGCCCGGCCCAGGTCCGGCATGGCAACGGTCTGGCCAATCTGCGGGACCGGATGCAGGCTGTGGGCGGGGCCCTGCGGATCGACAGCGGTTCAACAGGCACATGCATGACGGCGGAAATCCCCCTGAGCGCCAACACAGGAGGCGCCCCATGACCAAGGTGCTCATCGTCGAGGATCTGAACGAAACCCTTCGCTGGCTGTCCGGGATCGTGACAGCCGCCTTCCCGGATGCCACCGTGCACGAGGCTAGCAGCCAGTCTGCGGGTCTGGCGCAATGTGCCCGCGCCAACTATGATCTTGCTTTGATTGATCTGGGTCTGCCTGATGGCTCGGGGCTGGATGTTCTGCGCAAGCTGCGTCAGACGCAGCCCAGCGCTGTGTGCGTCGTTACAACCGTGATGGGCGATGATGCATCCATCGTCGGGGCGCTGTCGGCAGGCGCACATGGCTATCTGCTGAAAGAACAGCCCCGCGACCTGCTGGTCATGCAGCTTGAACAGGTGGTGGCCGGTATTCCGGCCCTGGCACCTTCGGTGGCGCGCCGGATCATGCAGCATTTCCAGCGCACCGGCCCCAGCGCACCCGATGATCGGCTGACCGTCCGCGAACGCGAGGTGCTGGGCCTTATCGGGCGCGGGCTGCGCAATGTCGAAGTCGCGCAGACGTTGCAGTTGTCAGAGAACACCATCGCCGGATACATCAAGGACGTCTATCGCAAGCTTGGTATTTCATCGCGGGCCGAAGCTTCCTGGCATGCAGCGCGACTGGGCCTTGGGGCGCCGGACCGTGACTGAACACCCAGGGCCTGTGGACAATCAGGATTCCCATCAAGTCTGATTTGTGATTCAAACTTCCCAATGGAGGCTTGAAGGAACAAGCAGCGCTATGTGGTGACGGATCATGTATGGCAGCGGCTTGCGCCACATCTGCGTGGAAAGGCGAGCGACGCGGGGGCGACGGCGACGGATAATCGCCTGTTTCTGGAAGCAGTCTTCTGGCGGGTTCGGACCGGTTCATCATGGCGCGACCTGCCGCCCGCCTTCGGTAACTGGAACAGCCAGTTCCGGAGGTTTCGCAGATGGGCAAAGGCTGGCGTATTCGAGCGTCTTTTCAATGCCATGAGCGGAGACCCCGACCTTGAATACGCGCTCATTGACGGCATCATCGGTCAGGTTCACCAGAAGGCAACCGGCGCAAACGGGGGGTGAGCCATTGCAACGCCATTGATGGTCCGAGAGACAATGGCGAACGGCTCATGCCATCGGGTGCTCGCGTGGCGGCCTGACGACCAGGATCGTGGGTCTGGTCGATGCGCCTGGCAACCTGGTCCGCTTTCTGCTGCTGCCCGGTCAGGCGCATGATATGAAAGGCGTAGCACCCCCGATCCGGGATGTCTCTTTCGGCACGCTTCTGGCGGATAGATCGTTCGATGCGAATTGGCTCCTGAAAGAACTGGACACGCGTGGCACAACTGCCGTGATCCCGCCGGAAACGAACCGCAAGCATCATCGCGACTATGACGCCGACGCCTACAAATGGCGACACCGATCTGGTCGAAAACTACTTCGCGAACATCAAGGAACTCAGGGCCATAGCAACACGCTACGACAAAACCGATTGCAGCTACACAGCCAGTTGGAACCTTGCCGCTGCCTTGATTGCATCAAGATGATTGTCGACACACCCTGGCGGAAAGCGACCGATTCGCCGACCACAGGTGCGTAGCGGCATGGGACGGCATTCCGGTCGACAGCCCTCTGGCGAGCCACGAAGGCTCTTGCGTATCAAGGAGTGATGATGATATCGGGCGTGAAAAGCGGGTGTAGCTCAATGGTAGAGCGAGAGCTTCCCAAGCTCCAGACGAGGGTTCGATTCCCTTCACCCGCTCCAGTTTTGCCGCTAAGATTATGAAAATAAAGAAAATTAAATGGGCTGAATTTGACGTCTGCCCACCTATCGCCCCATCAAAAAGAAAACCGAAAAGTCACGCCGAGACCTTGCCCAAACGCATAAACCGGAACGGTCGATACGCGCGCAGTACCGCTTGCGGCTCAGCTTGCGCAAGATGACAGACTGCCACGAAGTTGCGTGATCCTGTCCATGCAACATCTTGCGGGGTTTTCGCTTTCGCCCGCGTCATCCAGACCCGCCACCAGAACAGCACGCCACAAGTGCAAATCCGGGTTCTGCTCCATCCCTGCGCCCCCGCAATGAATGCCCGCCCCGTTGAAACCAACAAACGCCGGGACGGGCGCGGCGCAGTGCCCGCAGGTCATCCGCCGCATTCCATGGGCAGTTCTGGCGGATCAATCCCCAGAAACGTCACCGCTTCCACGGCCTTGCCGCATTGTGCCTCTTGATGGCTCTGTCGCATAGATCACGCGAGGTATTATTTTTCTGAATCCAGTGTGTTATCTGGAGGGGATGAGCAGACCCATCCCCCGCCTGTGTCAATCTGCATCGGAAACTGACCCGGCGTGACCATTTTGAAATGACCCACCCTGGCGGGAGCAAAGCCCACAGACGAGCGGCCCCATGTAGCCTGCTTCTGTGGCTGCCGCCTGTAGTGCAAGAAGTTTTTGATCCGACTGACGCGTGATCGAGTGCGGTCTTCTGTGAGGCCTCGTGATGCGGCGTTTTCAGAAGCTGCGGGCCGGGATGGTGACCAGCGGATCCGGACCAAATCTCGGACGCGAGCTTTTGGCTCGTAGCCTGCTACTGGTTCTCCTGATCCGGATCTGTGTGATCATTGGCGCATTCAGGTCGTCGTCTTCTCACACCCGTTGGGCTGCAGGGTCAAAGCGCCGGAAATCGGACCTCGGGCGCTTGAAATCCTGCGGGAGCTACCCAGGCTCGACCCGCAGTTCACCGATATCGTGCTACCCGGTGGGATGAACTGGCGCAAACTCGCCGACGAGGCGCGCCTTGCGTCCTGGGTCGAAGGTTCCTTTTTCCTCGGGCTACAGCGAAAACGTTATTGTCCATCACGGTCGCCTTGAGCCCGGGGGTCAAACGGTTTGGCAAACCCTACCGTCGCGAACAACTCGCGGCCAAGGAGCGCAAGGTCCTGGACGAGGAGTATAAGCAGCACTGATGTGCATTCCTTGATCGGTCCCTCAACATGGCACACCATGTCCGGTCCCACTCCCGACAAGAACTGGTTGAATCCCGGAGCGCCCGGACACAGCCACTCGCGGGCGGCTGGTTGCTACTTGCGTGGCTCAGAGCGCCGGCAAACCATCTGGACAAGACCAGGCTGGCCCAGATCCCTGGACGGGATGAGCGGGGCCGATGGGAGGGCGGTTTGCACAGGCGAAGACTTTGATAGTTGCGCCGTTGACGTTGTGGGTAGGGCATGATCTATCTAAAGTCGATACCGAATGGCACAGGTGACCTGTGACCGAGCGCATGGAGCATCATGCTCTGCTGTCCGGGCTGGTCCGGTTGCACATCCTGCATCACGCCGCAGAGCACCCGGTCTACGGCCATTGGATGATCGACGAACTGGCGCGGCACGGCTACCGACTTTCGCCGGGCACGCTGTTCCGATGTTGGCGAAGATGGAGCGGGATGGCTACCTCACCAGCCGGACTGAGCGCGCACGGCGCATGTCGCGCAAATTCCACACGATAACGAAGAAAGGGCGCGACGGGCTGGCGGTGGCGCGGGAGCGGTTGCGGGCACTCAAGGGCGACGCGGAGAAAGAATGACGGACAAGGCCGACAAGGATGAGACGCCGCCCGCACAAGGCACGCCGGGCGAGGTCTTCGCCGCCTTCTTGAAGCTTGGCCTGACGTCGTTCGGCGGGCCGATCGCGCATCTGGGCTATTTTCGCGACGAGTTGGTTGTGCGGCGGAAGTGGCTGAGCGATGCGGCCTATGCCGATCTTGTGGCGCTGTGCCAGTTCCTGCCCGGGCCCGCTTCCAGCCAGGTGGGCTTCGCACTGGGCATGATGCGCGCGGGATGGGCGGGGGCGCTCGCGGCCTTCGTGGCTTTCACCCTGCCATCGGCGCTGATCCTGCTGGTTTTCGCACTGACCGCGACGGCGATTGCCGGGCCGGTGGGTACGGGGGCGCTCGATGGGCTGAAGATCGTCGCCGTGGCGATCATCGCGCAGGCGGTATGGGGCATGGCGCGCAATCTCTGCCCCGACCGAGAGCGCGCGAGCATCGCACTCCTCGCGGTGGTGGTGCTGGCCTTTGCGCCCGGCGCCTTCGGCATGGTCACGGCGATCCTTCTGGGCGCTCTGGCGGGTCTGGCGCTGGGGCGCGGAACGGCCGATGCGGTCGGCGGCCCGGTGGCAATGCCGGTGTCGAGAGGCATTGCGCTGGGCGCACTCACGGCCTTCTTCGTGTTGCTCCTCGTCCTGCCGCTGCTTTCCGGGCAGGCTCAGACACTGGCCGTAATCGACAGCTTCTACCGCGCCGGCGCGCTCGTCTTCGGTGGCGGCCATGTCGTGCTGCCGCTCTTGCAGGCCGAGGTTGTGGAGCCGGGCTGGGTTTCGCCCGACGCATTTCTTGCCGGCTATGGCGCGGCGCAGGCGGTGCCGGGGCCGCTTTTCACCTTCGCGGCCTATCTCGTCGTGGTTCTCGGGCCAGCGCCGAACGTGGTGATCGGTGCGACCATCGCGCTGCTGGCGATCTTCCTGCCGGGCTTTCTTCTGCTCGTCGGCGTCCTGCCCTTTTGGGACAGCTTCCGCCGCATG
>SKKS01000451.1 GCA_007123625.1 Paracoccaceae bacterium | reverse complement strand
GGTGGCTGACGTTGCGATAGCCGTCGCGCACGGTGAAGCCCTTGGTGCCCTTGTCCACGAAGAACGCGGTTATCAGCTTCTTGCGACCGCGGGGGGTGTCTTGCTCGCCGGTGGCCATGAAAGCGATGGTGAAGCCCGCGATGTCGGCGTGGCTGATGAATTGCTTGGTGCCGTTCAGGACCCAGTCAGTGCCGTCCGGGCGCGCGCTGGCAGACATGCCGCGCAGGTCCGACCCTGCGCCTGGTTCGGTCATGGCCAGGCAATCCCAGGTTTCGCCCCGGATGCAAGGCATGAGGTACTTCTGGCGCTGGTCCGGGGTGCCCGCCAGCAGGATGTTCGAGGGCCGCGCCACGCAGGTCCAGTGCAGCGCATAGTTGGCGCGGCCAAGTTCCTTTTCATAGAGCAGCCAGCTCAGCGTATCGAGGCCCGCGCCGCCGACATCCTCGGGCATGTTGGCGGCATAGAGCCCCGCCGCCATGGCCTTGGCCTGCAACTCGCGGACCAGCTCCATCGGCAGGTGGCCGGTACGTTCGACCAGCGCTTCATGCGGATAGAGTTCGTTTTCAACGAAGGCGCGGGTGGTTTCGACGATCATGCGCTGTTCGTCGCTCAGGGCAAAGTGCATTACAGGCTCCGGGGGATGGGAAGGGACGCGCCGGTGTCCGGGTCGCGATGTTCAAGGCGCAGCGTGACTTCGGCCAGCGGTTCAGCCATGCGCGAAATGCTGATTCGCAGGGACATGTGCCCGGCGCCGCTGTCGCGGAGTTCGACGGTCGCGGACAGCGGATCGCCGCGCCGGGCGTGACCTTGCGGGTGCATGTGCGTCTGCACCGGGGTGAGCGGGGCGTCGATGCCGTTCAGGCGCATAAACACGCTGGCGGCTTCGGAGGCGATGCCAAGATGGTGCACCGGGGCCATGCTGCCGGTGCTGTCGGTCCAGCCGGGCAGGACCTGGCCATGCCAGAGCGGGGTTGCGGCGTCGGCAGCTTGCAGCGTCGCGTCCTGCGCGTTCAGCACGCGGCCTGCGCCCCAGTCACGCGCCTTGAGCGCCCGCAGGAAGCCGATCAGGTTCGAATCTCGGATGCGTTCCAGGTTGCGGATGCTGTGGGCGCCCGATTGCGCGTCGGATTGCCCGGCGATCAGTTCGACCAGTTCGTCATTGAACTCGGGCACGTCCATCAGCTTGGTCCAGGGCCAGGTCAGGCAAGGGCCGAACTGCGCGAGGAAATGGCGCATGCCGGCCTCGCCGCCGGCCACGCGATAGGTTTCGAACAGGCCCATCTGCCCCCAGCGCAGGCCAAAGCCCATGCGGATGGCCTCGTCTATTTCCTCGGTGGTGGCGACGCCGTCCTTGACCAGCCAAAGCGCCTCGCGCCAGACGGCTTCAAGGAAACGGTCGGCGATATGGGCGTCGATTTCCTTGCGGACATGCAAGGGAAACATCCCGAAGCCGCGCAGCATCGCGGCGGTGCTGTCGATCACCGCCGGATAGGTGGCGGGCGAGGGAACCAGTTCGACCAGCGGCAGCAGATAGACCGGGTTGAACGGATGGGCCACGAATATCGCACTGGGGTTGATCGCCCCTTGTTGCAAATCTGACGGCTTATAGCCCGATGTCGAGCTTCCGATTGGGGTTTGCGGCGCGATTTGTTGGATTTCTGCCAGCACGCGGTGTTTCAGATCCAGCCGCTCGGGCGTCGATTCCTGGATGTATGCTGCACCGGTGACGGCATCGGGTATGCTGGTGGTCAGCGTCAGGTGCCCCTCGGGCGGCATTGGCCCGTCCGACAGCGCGGGCAGGGCGGCGCGGGCGTTGTCCAGAACCTCGGCCAGCTTGCGTTCGGCGTCCGGATCAGGGTCGCAGACCGTCACATCCCAGCCGTTGAGCAGGAAGCGCGCGGCCCAGCCGCCGCCGATGACGCCGCCGCCGATAATTGCTGCCTTGGGCATTCAATGCTCCGTCATGAGAAGTTGCGAAAGATCATAGCCCGCTTCGGCCAGCACGGCACGTGCCTGCGCCAGCCTGTCGGGCGGGATGTCGGGGCTGCGGTGCAGGATCCAGCCTGCGCGACCCGAAGGCACGCCCACAACGGCGGTGCCGTAGTCGGGCGCCACCCACAGCACCCAATAGGCGCCCGCAAAGGGAATGCGCCCCAGCCGGACCTGCAATTGGCCCGGACCGACCACAGTGGCCCGCCCTGCGATCTGGCTGACCGGGCCATCGGTGCGCTCGCGGCGGCAGGTGTTGACGACCGACACCTTGCCCCCGGCGGGCGGACCATATTCGGCCGTGGTGGCGGTGCAGCCGCGCTGGAATGGCACCGGGAAGCGCGCGACCTCGTACCAGCGGCCCGCGTAACGGTCCAGATCCAGCGCGGCCACCGGCGCCATGGGGGTGCCCGTGTCGCGATAGACCGTGCCGCAGGCTGCAAGCAGGGCCAACGCCAGGACCGCAAGGACCCTCATGCCGGGGCGCGCTTTTCCAGATCCAGCCGCTGGCGCACCGCATCGGGGCCGACCACCCGCGCGCCCATGTTTTCCAGGATCGTCACCGCGCGTTCCACAAGTTGCGCATTGGTGGCCAGAACACCCTTGTCCAGATACAGATTGTCTTCCAGCCCCACGCGCACATTCCCGCCCGCAAGGGCTGCGGCGGCGACATAGGGCATCTGGTTGCGCCCCAGTGCAAAGCCGGACCAGTGCCATTCCGCGGGCACGTTGTTCACCATCGCCATGAAGGTATTGAGGTCATCCGGCGCGCCCCAGGGCACACCCATGCAAAGCTGCACCAGGACCGGGTCGGGGATGATCCCTTCGGCCACCAGTTGCTTGGCGAACCACAAGTGGCCGGTGTCGAAGGCCTCGATCTCGATCCGCACACCGCTTGCGACCATGCGTGCGGCCATGTCGCGCAGCATGCCGGGGGTGTTGACCATGACATAATCGGCCTCGGCGAAGTTCATGGTCCCGCAGTCCAGCGTGCAAAGCTCGGGGCGGCAGTCGAGCACATGTGACACGCGTTCGGCGGCACTGGTCATGTCGGTGCCCTTGGCCGGGGGCAGCGGCGTGTCGGTGCCGCCCAGCGTCAGGTCGCCCCCCATTCCCGCAGTCAGGTTCAGCACAACATCAACCGACGCATCGCGGATGCGTTCGGTCACTTCACGGTAAAGCGCAGGGTCGCGCGAGGGCGCGCCGGTTTCGGGGTCGCGCACATGGCAATGCACGATCGCCGCCCCGGCGCGGGCGGCGTCGATGGCGGCCTCGGCGATCTGGGCGGGCGAGCGGGGCACATGCGGGCTGCGGTCCTGGGTGCCGCCGGATCCGGTCACGGCACAGGTGATGAAAACCTCGCGGTTCATGGTCAGTGGCATCGCTGGCTCTCCCTTTGGCATCTGGCGGTCGCGCGCATACTGGCATCGGGCGGACGGGGAAATGCAACCCCTTTCGGCGAACAATCGGCACCGTTCACCCTTGCGCCCGGCGCCCGGGCTTGGCAGAGCCTTGGGCCACACGACGATGGAGGATGTTTCATGCACTACGCCCCGGTGACCGAGCGGCTGGCAAGTCTGGGCAGCGCCAAATGGGCGGTGCATTACCGCGCCCGCGAACTGGAACGCCAGGGGCGTGAAGTAATCCTGCTGACCATTGGCGAGCCTGATGTGAACGCTCCCGACATGCTGATCGACACCGCCCATGGCGCGATGCGGGCCGGGCGCACGGGGTATTCGGACGGGCGCGGCGAGCACGCGTTGCTGGATGCGCTGGCCGAGCGGTATGGCGCGCGGCTGGGGCGCCGGATGGAGCACGCGAACTTCATAGCCTTTCCCGGCACGCAGACGGCGCTGTTCGCGGTCATGATGGCGATGGCCGAGGAAGGGGCCGAGGTGCTGGTGGGCGATCCGATGTACGCCACCTATGAAGGGGTGATCCGCGCCTGTGGTGCCACCCCGGTGTCGGTGCCGCTGCGGCCCGAACAGGGCTTTCGCATGCAGCCTGCAGATCTGGCGCGCGCGATCACGCCGCGCACGCGGGTGATCTTCGTCAACACGCCGCACAACCCCACCGGCGCGGTGCTGCGCCGGGCCGAGGTGGAAGGCATCCTTGATCTGGCGCGCGCGCACGACCTGTGGGTGCTGTCGGACGAGGTGTACGAGGATCTGGTGTTCGGGGCCGAGCCTTTCGTGTCGCCTCTGGCGTTGGATGATGCGCGGGTTGTGGTCACGAACAGCCTGTCGAAAAGCCATGCCGCAGCCGGGTTCCGCACCGGCTGGTGTGTGGGATCGGTCGAATTCTGCGCCCGGTTGCTGCCGCTGGCCGAAACCATGCTGTTCGGCAACCAGCCGTTCATCGCTGATATGACGGCGGCGGCGGTGCGCGCCCCGGATCTGGTTGCTGCAGGACTGCGCGCGCGGCTGAAGCGGCGGCTCGCGCTGGTGACGGCGCGGCTGGAAGGGGTTGCGGGATTGCGGGTGCATCAGGCCGAAGCGGGCATGTTCGCGTTGATCGACATCGCGATTGCGGGACGCGGCAACGGTGATGCCTTTGCCCATGCGCTGGTCGAGGAAACCGGCGTTGCCGTCATGCCCGGCAGCGCATTCGGCGAGGTGCTGACCGACTGGATTCGTGTCAGCCTGGCTGTGGACGATGCGATACTGGCGAAAGCCTGCGACCTGATCGCCGCATTTGCCGAAGGTGGCGATGCAGCGCAGGGTGTAGCGGCACGCTGAGTGGCCTTGTTCGCGCCGGGCGGGGTCAGCCGCCGGTCACTAACTCAGATGTCCAGCGCAGCGCCCGGTCGATCGTCGCTTCATACCCCAGCAGCGCAGGTTCCAGCCCCGGCACGGCTTGCGCGATCGGGCGCGCGGCGATGTAAAGCGCCAGCGCCAGGATCACGACCGCGATGACCAGGGCAAACCCGCGCACGAAACCGCTGCGGGTGCCGCCATCATCGGCGTTTGCGCCACCACGCGCGGCGTCGCCGGACGCCGACCCGGGGTTGAGGGTGGAGCTTATGCTTTCGATATCGGGCAGAAGTCCGCTGCGCGGGCCGTTCTGAGCCGCACGTTCCGGCATGGGGGACTTGTCGGCGTGGTCGTGTGGTGCGCTTGGGTGGTCCTTTGGGCGGTCCGTGCGCGCGCGCTGCACGCTGGGCGATGGAGCCTGCGGCCGGGTCGGAGCTTCGGGCGGTGCATCCAGCCCGAGTTCCTGCTGGCTGTCCAGATCCGCGACCTCGCGCTGACGCTGGCGGGCTTCGAATGCGGCTTCGTCGCGCAGTACCTCGAGAACCGAAGGGTCGATTTCGCGGCGGGGGGGCGCAGGGGCTGACTCGTGCGCGGTCGCGACCGGTTCTTCAGTCGGCGCTTCATCAGCGAGCCCAGACGCTGCGCGTTCGGCCGCCGGTCTTGCGGCCGAAGGTCCCTGGAACCAGACATGCCCACACGCCGAGCACTGGACATCACGCCCTTCGGCGGGCAGCAGGGCCTGGTCGATCTCGTACTGTGCGGCACAGCTTGGACAGACTAGCCTCATGCGCGACGCTCCTTTCAGCAAAGCATCCGCCATTGGCACTTTGCCCATGGTGTTGTAGCAAGCATGCAACCCTTGTCCAAGCCGTAACAGGGATTGGCGATGATCGATCTGGAATCTGTTGCTCACGGCTACACAGGCGCCGAACTGTTCAGTGAGGTCAGCCTGCGGCTGGGAGGGGGGAGTTTTCATTTTCTGACAGGACCATCGGGCGCGGGCAAGACGACGCTGTTGCGGCTGTGCTATGGCGAGCTTGTCCCGCAGCGCGGAAAGATCACGTTTTTCGGGGAGAACCGGCGCGGAATGGCGCGCGACAAGCTGGCCTTTACGCGCCAGCGGATCGGTGTCGTGCATCAGGACTGTCAGTTTCTTGACCATTTGACCCTGCGCGAGAATGTGGCGCTGCCGCTGATCGCGGGCCAGCGCCCGGTGCCCGACACCGATCTGGACGAGCTGTTGTCCTGGGTCGGGCTGAGCGCCCATGCCGACGCCCTGCCGCCGACGCTGTCAGGGGGCGAGCGTCAGCGCGCCGCACTTGCGCGTGCGATCATCACCTCGCCTGAGGTGCTGCTGGCCGACGAGCCGACGGGAAACCTGGACTGGGAGATGTCGACGCGGCTTTTGCAGCTGATGATTGAACTCAATCGCATGGGCACGGCCGTGCTGATCGCCACCCATGACCTGAACCTGATTCGCGCGGCCAAGCCGCATGTCTCGGCCCGGGTGCTGCGCATCGCGGGGCGCAAGCTTCAACTGGCGGGGGCCGACCTTTGAGCGGGGCGCAGGATCGCGGCAAGCAGGATCGCCGGGCACAGGCCCGGCGGGCGGCGCGGGTGGTCCCGGCGGCGGGGCAAAGCGCATGGCTCACGCTGCTGATCTCGGCGGCGATGGCTTTTCTGTGCGTCTTTGCATTGGCGTTTTCGGTGGCGGCGGGTCGGCTGGCCGACCGCTGGGGCGATGCGCTGTCGCGCACGGCAACGGTGCGGCTGTCGGCGCCTGCCACGCAAATGGACGAACAGACCGCAATCGTGCTCGAGGTGTTGCGCACCACGCCCGGTGTAGATTCCGCGCGGGTTATCGGCCCCGAGGACCAGGCCGCGCTGCTGGAGCCGTGGTTCGGCCCCGACCTGCCGCTGGACCTGCTGGCGCTTCCGCGTCTGATCGAGGTGACCGAATCGGCTGCGGGCTTCGACAGCATGGGATTGCGCCTGCGGCTGGCGGCCGAGGCGCCCGGCGCTGTGCTGGACGATCACACGCGCTGGCGAAGGCCGTTGCTGGAGGCCGCCATGCGGCTGCGACTGCTGGCGGTGCTGGCGATGGGGTTGATCGGGGGGGCAACGGCGGCGATGGTGACACTCGCCGCGTCTGCATCGCTCGCGTCGAACGCCAAGGTGATCGCGGTGCTGAGGCTGGTGGGCGCGCGCGACCGGTTCATCGCCAGCGCCTTTGTCCGGCGGCTGACCCTGCGTGCGCTGATCGGGGCGGGCGTTGGCACGGCGGCGGGGATGGCGGCCCTGTTGGCCATTCCGGGCACGGCGGACAGCGGCGGGCTGCTTACCGGTCTTGGCTTTGCCGGTGTGGAATGGCTTTATCCGCTGGCCGTGCCGCCGCTGGCCGCGCTGGTGGCCTGGGCCGCGACGCGCGCGGCGGCGTTCCGGGTGCTTCGGGAGGTGACGTGATGGGATACACGGTGCAGCTGGCGCGGTCGCTGGTGTTCATCGGACAGATGTATGTGGCGATGCTGGTGCTTGCGGTAGCCTTTCTGCCGTTGGTGCTGGTGCGCCGGGAGTATGCGCTGACCGCCTGTCACACCTATTGCCGGTATGTGCGCTGGTCTGCGGCCTGGATGGTGGGGTTGCGTTCGGAGGTGCGCGGAACGGTGCCCGACGGTGCCGTTCTGGTGGCGGCGAAGCACCAGTCCTTTTTCGATATCCTGCTGATCTTTGGCGCGCTGCCGCGTCCGCGTTTCATCATGAAGAAGCAACTTGTCTGGGCGCCGATTCTGGGGTGGTACGCGCTCAAGGTCGGTTGCGTGCCGGTGGACCGCGGGCGGCGCGGCGCGGCGATCCGCCAGATGCTCAAGCGTGTCGAGGCGGGGGCAGAGAAGCCGGGGCAGCTGATCATCTATCCGCAGGGTACGCGGGTGGCGCCGGGCGCGCACAAGTCGTACAAGGTTGGGACTGCGGTCCTGTATCAGGAACTCGGGCAGGATTGCGTGCCGGTGGCAACCAACGTGGGGGTGTTCTGGCCGCGCCACGGGCTTTATCGCAAGCCGGGGCTGGCCGTGGTCGAATTCCTGGATCCCATCCCCGCAGGAACCGAGCCGCGGGCCTTCATGGCGGAACTGGAATCGGTGATCGAGCGGCATTCGGACCGGCTGATGGCCGAGGCGGGGTTTGAGCGAAAGGAACAGCCGACATGAGCCATGTCACCACGATCGCAGAACTGGAGGCACTTTACCCGGCACCGGCGGGCGCGAGCCTGACCAAGGTCACACCGGCGCTGACGCCGTCCTATGCGCGCTGGATCGGGCGGGCGCGGTTCTGCATCCTGACCACGGTGGGGCCCGAAGGCGTGGATGCCACCCCGCGCGGCGACGACGGCCCGGTGGTGCGTATCGCCGATGCGAAGACGCTGTTGCTGCCGGACTGGCGCGGCAACAACCGGCTGGACAGCCTGCGCAATATCGTCCGCGACGGGCGCGCGGCGCTCATGTTCATGGTTGCCGGGTCGGACAACGTGATCCGCTGCAACGGCACCGCACGGCTGAGCGTCGATGCGGCGCTGTGCGAGAGCTTCACACGCAAGGGCGTGGCGCCCCGCTGCGTGATCGAGTTCGCCATTTCCGAGGTCTATGTGCAATGCGCCCGCGCGCTGTTGCGCGCGGCCCTGTGGCGCGACGGCGATTGCGCGCAGGGGCTGCCCACGGTGGGCGAGATCGTGGCCGAGATCACCGAGGGCGCCTTTGACGGCGCGGCCTATGATGCCGAATGGCTTGGGCGCGCGAAATCGACGCTTTGGTAAGGTGCCTGCGTGCCTGAGGCAGGGCGTCGGGTCTGACCGGCTCTCCCGCCCCCGGGCCAGGGCGGCGGCGCCGCCCGCCGGGGTTGGGCCGGGCGCGCGCTGGCGCGCGCGGACTCCGCATTGCAGGCAGGTGGGCACTTCCGGTCCGACGATGCGCGGAGAGTGGTGTGGGAGCGAGTATTCGCTGTAAGAAAATGTGCAGGCGGCATTCGCGGCGCGAGGACGCAGCGGACCACTGCGCGCCCGCCATTGTGTTGACCTGCGCCGCGCGACGCAGTAGCGCATACGCGTGGCGATTTGTTGCCGGATTGCGGGCCACGTTAAACCGACCGCTAAAGAGGCCTGGGACATATCCCGGGCTGGATGCTATGGACCCGGGCACCGGAGCGCGCCCGACAGCCTGGGAGACACGAACATGAGCGACAGCCAGCGTCCGCAATGGGGGCGGCGCACCCGCATGGTGCATCATGGCGCGCGCCGCAGCCAGTACGGCGAGGTGGCCGAAGCGCTGTATCTGACGCAGGGTTTCGTCTATCCCGATGCCGCCAGTGCCGAGGCGCGGTTCGTGCAGGCGGGGCCGGATGAGTTCATCTATGCCCGCTATGGCAACCCCACCGTGGCGGTGTTCGAGGATCGCATCGCGGCGATCGAGGGCACCGAGGATGCCTTTGCCACCGCCAGCGGCATGGCGGCGGTGTCGGGCGCGCTCATGTCCATGTTGCGCGCGGGCGACCGGGTGGTGGCGTCGCGCGCGCTGTTCGGGTCCTGCCACTATGTGCTGGACGAAGTGTTGCGCCGCTACGGGGTTGTGGTCGACTTCGTGGATGGCACGGACCTTGCCCAATGGCGCCGAGCGCTGCAAACACGGGCGACGGCGGTGTTTCTGGAGTCCATATCGAACCCGACGCTCGAGGTCATCGACATCGAGGCAGTGGCCGCGCTTGCCCATGACGCAGGGGCGCTGGTGGTGGTGGACAACGTCTTTGCCACGCCGGTGTTCAGCCGTGCTGTGGACCTGGGCGCCGATGTGGTGATCTATTCGGCCACCAAGCACATCGACGGGCAGGGGCGGTGTCTGGGGGGCGTGATCTGCGGGGCGCGCGACTTCATCCGCAAGACGGTCGAGCCCTACATGAAGCACACCGGCGGCGCCATGAGTCCCTTCAACGCCTGGGT
>SKKS01000087.1 GCA_007123625.1 Paracoccaceae bacterium | reverse complement strand
TGCGCCGCCTGCGCGCGGCGCGTTTCCCACCAAGGCACAGAGGTGCTGACATGACCGAGCAAGGCCCCAACGACCAGTTCCACGCCCAGAGCTTTCTGAACGGGGCGAATGCCGACTACATCGATCAGTTGCAGGCGCGGCATGCAAGCGACCCGGGCGCAGTCGATGCGGCCTGGGCAGAGTATTTTCGCGCGCTCGGTGAAGCGGAGCACGATGTGCAACGCGCCGCACAGGGGCCAAGCTGGGCGCGGCCGGACTGGCCGCCGCAACCGGCAGACGACCTGACTGCTGCGCTGACCGGCGAATGGCCGACCGTGCCCGCGGCCGAAAAAAAAGCCGCCGCCGACAAGATCAGGGCAAGGGCCGCCGAGCGCGACGTGTCGATCAGGGACGATCAGGTTCAGCGCGCGGTTCTGGATTCGGTCCGCGCGCTCATGGTGATCCGCGCCTATCGCATCCGTGGCCACCTTGTCGCCGATCTGGATCCGCTGGGCATGCGCGATGAAACCCCGCACCCCGAGCTTGACCCCAAATCCTATGGCTTCACCGACGCCGACATGGATCGACCGATCTTCATCGACAAGGTGCTGGGGCTGGAACTGGCCTCGATGCGCCAGATTGTCGAGATCCTCAAGCGCACCTATTGCGGCACCTTCGCGCTGCAGTTCATGCATATCTCGGACCCGGTTCAGGCTGCCTGGCTGAAGGAACGGATCGAGGGCTATGGCAAGGAGATCACCTTCACCCGGATGGGCCGTCAGGCGATCCTGAAGAAGCTGGTCGAGGCCGAGGGCTTCGAAAAGTTCAGCCATGTCAAGTTCATGGGCACCAAGCGCTTCGGCCTTGACGGGGGCGAGGCACTGATCCCGGCGATGGAGCAGATCATCAAGCGCGGCGGTGCGCTGGGGGTGAAGGATATCGTCATCGGCATGCCCCATCGCGGCCGCCTGTCGATCCTGGCCAATGTCATGGGCAAGCCCTACCGCGCGATCTTCAATGAATTCCAGGGCGGCAGCTTCAAGCCCGAGGATGTCGATGGTTCGGGCGATGTGAAATACCATCTCGGCGCCAGCTCGGACCGCGAGTTCGACGGCAATGTCGTCCATATCAGCCTGACCGCGAACCCCTCGCATCTGGAGGCGGTGAATCCGGTGGTTCTGGGCAAGGTCCGCGCCAAGCAGGATCAGCTGAACGACGAAGCCCGCACCCAGGTCATGCCGATCCTGCTGCATGGCGATGCGGCCTTTGCCGGGCAGGGCGTGGTGGCCGAATGCCTGCAGCTTTCGGGCATTCGTGGCCACCGCACCGGCGGCTGCATCCATATCATCGTCAACAACCAGATCGGCTTCACCACGGCGCCGCATTTCAGCCGCACCTCGCCTTATCCGACCGATATCGCGCTGATGGTCGAGGCGCCGATCTTTCACGTCAATGGCGATGATCCCGAGGCCGTGGTCCACGCCGCCCGCGTGGCCACCGAGTTCCGCCAGGAATTCGGCAAGGACGTGGTGATCGACATGTTCTGCTATCGCCGCTTCGGCCATAACGAGGGGGATGAACCGATGTTCACCAACCCCGCGATGTATGAGCGGATCAAGAAGCACAAGACGACGCTGCAGCTTTACACCGAGCGTCTGGTGGCTGACGGGCTGATCCCCGAGGGCGAGATCGAGGACATGAAGGCCGCGTTCCAGGCGCATCTGAACCAGGAGTTCGAACTGGGCAAGGAGTATCGCCCCAACAAGGCCGACTGGCTGGACGGACGCTGGAAGGCGCTGACCACCAAGGACCGCGAGAACTACCAGCCCGGCCAGACCTGGATCAGCGCCGAAACCCTGGCCGAGGTCGGCGCGGCGCTGACCCGCGCGCCCGAGGATTTCAAGCTGCACCGCACCGTCTCGCGCCTGCTGGAGAACAAGCGCAAGATGTTCGAGGCCGGCGAGGGTTTCGACTGGGCCACTGCCGAGGCACTGGCCTTCGGCTCGCTCATGGTCGAGGGCTACCCGGTCCGTCTGTCGGGCCAGGACTGCGCCCGCGGCACCTTCAGCCAGCGCCATTCGGCCCTTGTCGATCAGGTCACCGAAGAGCGGCACTATCCGCTCAACCATATCCGGGCGGGGCAGGCGAAATACGAGGTGATCGACTCGATGCTCAGCGAATACGCGGTGCTGGGCTTCGAGTATGGCTACTCGCTGTCCGAGCCCAACGCGCTGGTGATGTGGGAGGCGCAATTCGGCGATTTCGCCAATGGCGCGCAGATCATGTTCGACCAGTTCATCAATTCGGGCGAATCGAAATGGCTGCGCATGTCGGGGCTGGTCTGCCTGCTGCCCCACGGGTTCGAGGGGCAGGGGCCGGAACACAGCTCGGCCCGGCTGGAACGCTTCCTGCAGAATTCGGCCGAGGAAAACTGGATCATCGCCAACTGTTCGACCCCGGCGAATTACTTCCACATCCTGCGCCGGCAGTTGCACCGGGATTTCCGCAAGCCGCTGATCCTGAT